>NZ_JBAIYT010000034.1:0-42715 GCF_036763125.1 Nitratidesulfovibrio sp. 1201_IL3209 | reverse complement strand
GGGTGAAGAGGAACTTCGAATTACACCTCAAAGAATGTGAATGGCGCTACAACAAGCCCCTGCCCCAACTCATTGCCGAAATGAAACGGCTGGTAGCAAAAAACAAAGACCTGATGGTCTAGAGCCAAGAATAATATGTCGCTGTGACCGGGCCGGGGTAACCTGGGAGTACCGTGTCCTACCTTTCGGACGCGCCCCCCGCACCCCCTCCTGCATCCGTTTTTTCGGACAGGGGCGGAATTCGCCCTCCAGAACAGTTTGACCATTCAATCCGGCGGCGTTAGGCTCCAGTGCCGCCACTCCACGGCCCCACGACTTCCCAGCGCCGCAACGCCGGCCGTCCGGATTTTCGGACCACACGCCGGCGTCAGTTTCATAAGATGAATCGATACTTCAACAATCCAAGGAGGATGCAGCCGACGTACCGACGTAACGGAACTGGCACACTTCTTGTTGTTGCGTAAAGGCCGCAGCCTGTCCCCCGCCTTCGGGATACCGGCGCCGGGTTCCGCGGGAACCAGGGGCGCCGCCCGGAAAACCCGGACGGACGGGCACACGCCGCAACGCGACACCAACGGCCCGGCAACGGCAGCGAAACCGCGCCACAAGGGCCGACATGACGAGGCACGATACCGGGTCCATGCCCGCTTCCGGGTTCATGCCCCCTCCGGAGTCACGTCCCTTTCGGAGCCATGCCCCTTTCGGAGTCATGTCCCCTCCGGAGTCATGTCAAGGACCGCGCCGCAAGGCACGGCTGACCTTTCACCCCCCGCTTCAAGGCTGGCAATCCCAAGGAGAGATCAATGGCCAAGAAAATGAAGACGATGGACGGCAACACCGCCGCCGCGTACGTCGCCTACGCGCTCAGCGACACCGCCGCCATCTACCCCATCACCCCTTCGTCCAACATGGGTGAATCGGCGGACGAGTGGGCCGCCCAGGGCAAGAAGAACCTGTTCGGGCAGACGGTGGCCGTCCGCCAGTTGCAGTCCGAGGCGGGCGCCGCGGGCGCCGTGCACGGCTCGCTGGCCGCGGGCGCGCTGACCTCCACCTTCACCGCCTCGCAGGGCCTGCTGCTGATGATCCCGAACATGTACAAGATCGCCGGTGAACTGCTTCCCGGCGTCTTCCATGTTTCGGCCCGCGCCCTGGCCTCGCACGCGCTGTCCATTTTCGGCGACCACCAGGACGTCATGGCCGCCCGCCAGACCGGCTTCGCCTTCCTGAACTCCAACTCGGTGCAGGAAGCCATGGACATGGCCCTGGTGGCCCACCTGGCCGCCATCGAGTCCAGCGTGCCGTTCTGTCACTTCTTCGACGGGTTCCGCACCTCGCACGAACTGCAGAAGATCGAAGTCATCGACTACGACGACATGAAGAAGCTGGTGAACTGGGAGAAGGTGGAAGCCTTCCGCCAGAACGCCATGAACCCCGAGCACCCGCACATCCGCGGCACCGCGCAGAACCCGGACATCTACTTCCAGGCGCGTGAAGCCTGCAACGCCTTCTACAACGCCGTGCCCGGCATCGTGGCCGGCTACATGAAGAAGGTGGGCGAACTCACCGGCCGCTCCTACAAGCTGTTCGACTACGTGGGCCACCCCGAAGCCGAGCGCGTGGTCATCGCCATGGGTTCCGCCTGCGAAACCATCGAGGAAGTGGTCAACTTCCTGAACGCCAAGGGCGAGCGCGTGGGCCTGATCAAGGTGCGCCTGTACCGTCCGTTCTCCATCGACCACATGCTGTCGGTGCTGCCCGCCACGGCCGACACCATCACCGTGCTCGACCGCACCAAGGAAGCCGGTTCGCTGGGCGAACCGCTGTACCTCGACGTGTGTACCGCCTTCATGGAGCGCGGCGAAATGCCCAAGCTCCTGGCCGGGCGCTACGGCCTGGGCTCCAAGGAATTCACCCCGGCCATGGCCAAGGCCGTGTACGACAACATGAAGGTGGTCGGCCCCAAGAACCACTTCACCGTGGGCATCGTCGACGACGTCACCGACACCTCGCTGGAAGTGGTGGAAGGCGTGGACACCGTGCCCGCCGGCACCGTGCAGTGCAAGTTCTTCGGCCTTGGCGCCGACGGCACCGTGGGCGCCAACAAGCAGGCCATCAAGATCATCGGCGACAACACCGGCATGTACGCCCAGGGCTACTTCGCCTACGACTCCAAGAAGTCGGGCGGCTTCACCGTGTCGCACCTGCGCTTCGGCAACAGCCCCATCCAGTCCACCTACCTGGTCAACAGCGCCGACTACATCGCCTGCCACAAGTCGGCCTACGTGCACCAGTACGACGTGCTGGAAGGCATCAAGACCGGCGGCACCTTCGTGCTGAACTCGCACTGGAACAGCGTGGAGGACATGGAGAAGGAACTGCCCGCCTCCATGCTGCGCGCCATCGCCCGCAAGAAGCTGAAGTTCTACAACGTGGACGCCGTGAAGGTGGCCACCGAAGTGGGCCTCGGCGGGCGCATCAACATGATCATGCAGACCGCCTTCTTCAAGCTGGCCGCCGTGATTCCCTTCGAGCAGGCCGTGGCGCTGCTGAAGGACTCCATCCACAAGGCCTACGGCAAGAAGGGCGAGAAGATCGTGGCCATGAACGTGGCCGCCGTTGACAAGGCCATCGAGGCCGTCACCGAGATCAAGTACCCCGAATCCTGGGCCACCGCCGCCGACGCCGCCGCGGAAGCCAAGTCCGAGCCGGACTTCATCACCAACGTGGTGCGTCCCATCCTGGCCCAGCAGGGCGACAAGCTGCCGGTCTCGGCCTTCGAGCCCGACGGCCTGTTCCCGGTGGGCACCGCCGCCTTCGAAAAGCGCGGCGTGGCCATCACCGTGCCCGAATGGCTGTCCGAGAACTGCATCCAGTGCAACCAGTGCTCGTTCGTGTGCCCGCACGCGGCCATCCGCCCCATCCTGGCCTCCGATGACGAACTGGCGGGCGCGCCCGCCTCGTTCGTGGCCATCGAAGCCAAGGGCAAGGAACTGAACGGCCTGAAGTACCGCATCCAGGTCTACTCCCAGGACTGCATGGGCTGCGGCTCGTGCGCCGACGTGTGCCCGGCCAAGAACAAGGCCCTGGTCATGAAGCCCATCGAGACCCAGATGGCCGACCAGATGGCCAACCTGGCCTACGCCGACGCCAACATCGCCATCAAGGACACCCTGATGGCCCGCGACAGCCTGAAGGGCTCGCAGTTCCAGCAGCCGCTGATGGAATTCTCCGGCGCCTGCGCGGGCTGCGGCGAAACCCCGTACGTCAAGCTGCTCACCCAGATGTTCGGCGAACGCATGGTGGTGGCCAACGCCACCGGCTGCTCGTCCATCTGGGGCGCCTCCGCCCCCACCACGCCGTACACCACCAACAAGGACGGCCACGGCCCGGCCTGGGGCAACTCGCTGTTCGAAGACGCCGCCGAATTCGGCTACGGCATGGCCATGGCCTACAACCAGCGCCGCGCCAAGCTGGCCGACGTGGTGACCGAAGCCCTGGCCCTGGACCTTGACGGCGAACTGAAGGCCGCCCTCAAGGGCTGGCTGGACAACAAGGACGACGCCGAAGGCTCCAGGAAGTACGGCGAAGAGATCCTCGGCCTGCTGGGCGGCGCCGACGACCATCCGCTGCTGGACGAGCTGTGGCACATGAGCGACCAGTTCACCAAGAAGTCCGTGTGGATCTTCGGCGGCGACGGCTGGGCCTACGACATCGGCTACGGCGGCGTGGACCACGTGCTGGCCAGCGGCGAGGACATCAACATCCTGGTCATGGACACCGAAGTGTACTCCAACACCGGCGGCCAGGCCTCCAAGGCCACCCCGCTGGGCTCCATCGCCAAGTTCGCCGCCTCGGGCAAGAAGACCGGCAAGAAGGACCTTGGCCGCATGGCCATGACCTACGGCTACGTCTACGTGGCCTGCGTCTCCATGGGCGCCAACAAGCAGCAGGTGCTGAAGGCCTTCAAGGAAGCCGAAGCCTACAAGGGCCCCTCGCTGATCATCGCCTACGCCCCCTGCATCAACCAGGGCCTGCGCAAGGGCATGGGCAAGTCCATGGAAGAAGCCAAGATGGCCGTGGAATCCGGCTACTGGCCCCTGTACCGCTTCAACCCCGAACTGGCGGCCGAAGGCAAGAACCCGTTCGTGCTCGAATCCAAGGCGCCCAACGGCACCATGCAGGAATTCATGGCTGGTGAAACCCGTTACGCCGCCCTCGAAAAGATCGCTCCCGAAGAGTCCAAGCGCCTGCGCGCGGCCATCGAGAAGGAGTACAACGAACGCTACCTGCTGCTGAAGCAGATCGCCGAAGCGCCCGCCGTCACCGCCCCCGCCGGGGAACCGGTGCCCACGGGAAACGGCGATAGCGAGTTCTGCACGGTTTCCGAGACGCCGGAACACGTCCGCCGCAAGGGCGGCGACGCCTGCGACGACGGCCGGGCCGCCGAGTAAACCCAACGGGCAAACTGGTGCCGGAGGGGAGGTGCACCCCCTCCGGCACTCACATACCTTCCCCAATCCCGGCGGGTGCACTCCGGGGGCGGATCACGCACAACATAAAGAGGAGCGTCTTGATGTCATTGGAACTGCTTGCATTGGTGGCACTGTTGCCCATCCTCGTGGCCCTGGTGCTCATGGTCGGCATGCGCTGGCCGTCCACCCGCGCCATGCCCCTGGCCTGGCTTGTCTGCGTGCTCGGCGCCATCGGCGCCTGGAACCTGCCCGTGGGGTATATCACGGCGCTTTCGCTACAGGGCGTGGTCACCGCCATCGGCGTGCTGATCATCGTGTTCGGGGCCATCCTGATCCTGTACACCCTGAAATATTCCGGCGGCATGGAAACCATCCAGTACGGAATGCAGAACATCAGCCGTGACAAGCGCGTTCAGGCGATCATCATCGGCTACATGTTCGCGGCCTTCATCGAAGGCGCCGCCGGCTTCGGCACGCCCGCCGCGCTGGCCGCTCCGCTGCTGCTGTCCCTCGGCTTTCCGCCGCTGGCCGCCGCCGTCGTTTGCCTTGTGTTCAACTCGTTCTGCGTGTCGTTCGGCGCGGTGGGCACGCCCATCCTCATCGGCCTGAAGTTCCTTGCCCCGCTGACCGCGGAAGCCGTGGCCAGCGGCGTGGCCCTGAACTTCACCGACTTCGGCAGCTTCGCCAAGATCATCGGCCAGTGGGTCACCCTGATGCACGGCCCCATGATCTTCATCCTGCCCATCTTCATGCTGGGCTTCCTCACCCGCTTCTACGGCCAGAAGAAGTCCTGGTCCGAAGGCTTTGCCGCCTGGCAGTTCTGCGTGTTCGCGGCCGTGGCCTTCATCGTGCCCTACCTGACCTTCGCCTGGCTGGTGGGCCCCGAATTCCCGTCGCTGATCGGCGGCCTGGTGGGCCTTGGCATCATCGTGGCCGGCGCCAAGAAGGGCTTCTGCGTGCCCAAGGACACCTGGGACTTCGGCCCCCAGTCCACCTGGGAAGCCGACTGGACCGGCTCCATCGCCACCAGCACCAATACCGAGTTCAAGCCGCACATGAGCCAGTTCATGGCGTGGCTGCCCTATATCCTCATCGGCGTCATCCTGGTGCTGACCCGCATCCCCGAACTGGGCCTGAAGGGCTGGATGTCCGCCCAGAAGATCCCGTTCAACGACATTCTCGGCTACAAGGGCGTTTCCGGCTCCATCGACTACCTGTACCTGCCCGGCACCATTCCCTTCACCCTGGTGGCCCTGCTGACCATCGCGCTGCACGGCATGAGCGGCACCGCCGCCAAGCAGGCATGGACCGAATCCATCGCCAAGATGAAGGCCCCCACCATCGCGCTGGTCTTCGCGGTGGCCCTGGTGTCCATCTTCCGCGGTTCCGGCGTGGCCGACGCGGCCCTGAACCCCAACAACTACCCCTCCATGCCGCTGGCCATGGCCAAGACGGTCGCCGCCTTCGCGGGCAACGCCTGGCCCATGCTCGCCTCGTACGTGGGCGGCCTTGGCGCGTTCATCACCGGTTCGAACACCGTTTCGGACCTTCTGTTCGCCGAATTCCAGTGGGGCGTGGCGCAGCAGTTGCATATGCCCCGCCAGATCATCGTGGCGGCCCAGGTGGCCGGCGGCGCCATGGGCAACATGGTGTGCATCCACAACATCGTCGCCGTCTGCGCCGTTACCGGCCTGATCGGCCGCGAGGGCATGATCCTGAAGCGCACCTTCTGGCCCTTCGCCCTGTACGGCATCGTCGTGGGCATCGTGGCCAGCGTGCTTGCCTTCGGCCCCTACTCCAACCTGTTCTAGTTTCGAGGTGCAAGGGGGGCGGGGCATCGCTCCGCCCCCCTTTTCAACAGAGGAGTGGCTGAACATACAGCCAGGAAAGGAGCGGCCCCATTCGCTCCGCTACGGTTTCCGCCGCCTCGCCCTTTCCCGGTGACGGAGGCGGAGCAACGCTTGACCCGGAGGACCATCCTCATGCCCAGTGCAGCCCTGATCAAGGAATTCGAAGCCGTCGTCGGCAAGGACAACGTGTTCACCAGCGAGGCCGACCGCCAGTCGTACTCCTACGATTCCGCCGTGCTCGACGCCGTGGTGCCCTCTCTCGTGGTGCGGCCCACCTCCACCGAGCAGCTCGGCAAGGTCGTCCGCCTGTGCAACGAGAACGGCAACCCCATCACCGTTCGCGGCGCGGGCACCAACCTTTCCGGCGGCACCATTCCCGACCCGCGCGAAGGCATCGTCATCCTGACCAACAGCCTGAACCGCATCATCGAAATCAACGAGGAAGACCTGTACGCCGTGGTCGAGCCCGGCGTGGTCACCGCCAAGTTCGCCGCCGAAGTGGCCAAGCGCGGCCTGTTCTACCCGCCCGATCCGGGCTCGCAGGCCGTCTCCACCCTGGGCGGCAACGTGGCCGAGAACGCCGGTGGCCTGCGCGGCCTGAAGTACGGCGTGACCAAGGACTACGTGATGGGGATCGAATTTTTCGACGTCAACGGCGGCCTGGTGAAGACCGGCTCGCGCACCGTCAAGTGCGTCACCGGCTACAACCTCGCCGGCCTCATGGTGGCGTCCGAAGGCACCCTTGGCGTGTTCAGCAACATCGTGCTCAAGCTGGTGCCGCCGCCGCAGGCCTCCAAGGCCATGATGGCCGTGTTCGACGACGTGAACAAGGCGTCCGAGGCCGTTGCGGGCATCATCGCCGCGCACGTGGTGCCCTGCACCCTGGAATTCATGGACCAGGCCACCATCCGCTACGTGGACGACTTCACCAAGGCCGGTCTGCCGCGCGACGCCCAGGCCATCCTGCTCATCGAGGTGGACGGCCACCCCGGCCAGGTGGCCGACGACGCCGAGAAGGTGGAAAAGGTGCTGAACAAGGTCGGCGCCACCGAAATCAAGGTGGCCAAGGACGCCGCCGAGAAGTTCAAGCTGTGGGAAGCCCGCCGCAACGCGCTGCCCGCCCTTGCCCGCGCCAAGCCCACCACCGTGCTGGAAGACGCCACCGTGCCGCGCTCCAAGATTCCCGCCATGGTCAAGGCCATCAACGACATCGCGGCCAAGTACAACATCTCCATCGGCACCTTCGGCCACGCGGGCGACGGCAACCTGCACCCCACCATCCTGTGCGACCGCCGCGACAAGCACGAGTTCGAGCGCGTGGAACACGCCGTGGACGAAATCTTCGACGTGGCCCTCTCGTTGCAGGGCACCCTGTCGGGCGAGCACGGCATCGGCATGGCCAAGTCCAAGTGGATGGAGAAGGAAACCTCCAAGGCCACCATCGAGTTCTCGCGCAACATGAAGCGCTCCATCGACCCCAAGTACATCCTGAATCCCGGCAAGATCATCGGAGCCTAACGCCATGGCAGACCTTACCAAACTCGCCAAGCTGCTTCAGGAGCTGGACGACCAGATGGTCGGCTGCATGAAGTGCGGCATGTGCCAGGCCGTCTGCCCCGTGTTTGCCGAGACCATGAAAGAGGCGGACGTGACGCGCGGCAAGATCGCGCTGCTCGAAAACCTGGCCAAGGAAATGATCCACGACGCGGCGGGCGTTCAGGAAAAGCTGAACAAGTGTCTGCTGTGCGGCTCGTGCGGGGCCAACTGCCCCTCGGGCGTCAAGGTCATGGACATCTTCCTGCGCGCCCGCGTCATCGTGAACACCTACATGGGGCTCTCGCCGGTCAAGAAGGCCATCCTGCGCGGCATGCTGACCAAGCCCGCCCTGTTCAACGCACTGCTGGACCTGGGGTCCAAGTTCCAGGGCATCTTCACCACCAGGGTGGACGACCTGCTCGGCTCCTCCTGCTCCAAGGTGCTGTCGCCCGTCATCGGCGACCGCCACTTCGTGGGGCTGGCCAAGGAATCGCTGCACAGCAAGGTCAAGGCGCTGGACACCCCGGCGGGCAAGAGCGGCAAGCGCGTCGCCTTCTTCCCCGGCTGCCTCGGCGACAAGATGTTCGTCAGCGTGGCCGAAGCCTGCCTGAAGGTGTTCGAGCACCACGGCGTGGGCGTGTACATGCCCGAAGGCCAGGCCTGCTGCGGCATCCCCGCCATCTCGTCGGGCGACCGCGTGGCCTACGACAAGCTGGTCAGGATCAACCTGGACCTGTTCGCCAAGGGCAGCTTCGACTACCTGGTGACCCCGTGCGCCACCTGCACCGCCACCATCAAGGAAATCTGGCCCAAGCTCATGGAGGACTACCCGGCCGCCATGCGCGACCAGATCCGCACCCTGCACGACAAGGTCATGGACGTGAACCAGTTCGTGGTGGACGTGCTGGGCGTTGCGCCCGAGGCCCCGGCCAAGGGCGGCGTGAAGGTGACCTTCCACGATTCCTGCCACATGAAGAAGTCGCTCGGCGTCACGGCCCAGCCGCGCGCGCTGATCGGCATGAATCCCAAGTACGAACTGGTGGAGATGGCCGAAAGCGACCGCTGCTGCGGTTCGGGCGGCAGCTTCAACCTGTCCCACTACGACCTGTCCAAGCAGATCGGCGAGCGCAAGCGCGACAACATCCTGGCCACCGGCGCCCAGGTGGTGTCCACCGGCTGCCCCGCCTGCATGCTGCAAATGACCGACATGCTCTCGCAGCATGGGGCCAAGGTGGCGGTGAAGCACTCCATCGAACTGTACGCGGATTCGCTGCGGTAGAACGGACATCCGGGGCGCGGCCTGGCCGTGCCCCGGATTATAGGCTTGATGAGCGGGCGCGCACGCCGCGCCGCGCATCAGATAAGACGACGAGCGGGCGCGGCCTGGCGTGCCCCACGGATTATTATAGTTATCGATCGGGCGCGTACGCCGCGCCGCGCTCTGGTATCATTCCCCGGCGGGGGGCCGAACGGCGGCCCCCCGCCAGGGGATTCCGGCCCCGCGGATGGTTCCGCGGGCCGTTTGGCTCACCGGGCCAGGCCCGGAACCATCGGCGGCCGTGCCGCCGGTGTACGATCCACGGACGCCTCGCCGCGCCCGCCAGTGCCGCACCCCCTCCGGGTGCGGGGCACGCAAGGAGATATGCATGGCCAACAATCTGTACATCACCGCGACGGAATCGAAGAGCGGCAAGTCCGCCGTGGTGCTCGGCATGATGCAGCTATTGCTGCGCGACATCCGCAAGGTCGCCTTCTTCCGCCCCATCATCAACCGGCCGGTGACGGAAGCGGTGGACCACGACACCAACCTCATCCTGACCCACTTCAACCTCGACGTGCCCGCGGCCCACACCTACGCCTACTCGCTGCAGGATGCCCGGGAACTGATCAACAACGGTCAGCACGCCACGCTGCTTGAAAACATCCTGAAGAAGTACAAGCAGCTGGAAGACAGCTACGACTTCGTGCTCTGCGAGGGCACCGACTTTCTGGGCAAGGACGCCGCCTTCGAGTTCGACCTGAACGCCGACATCGCCGCCAACCTCGGCTGTCCGGTGATGGTGGTGGCCAACGGCCAGCAGAAGACCGCCAACGAAATCATCGCCTCCACCCAGCTGACCATCGACCTTCTGGACGAGAAGGGGCTGGACATCGTGGCCGCCGTGATCAACCGCGCCTCGGTCACCGACGCCGAGCGGACCGAGGTCATCGACAGCCTGGAGTGCAAGGCCAACTGCTCCAACCCCCTGGCCGTGTACGTGGTGCCCGAGGAACCCACCCTGGGCAAGCCCACCATGGGCGACGTGAAGAAGTGGCTGAACGCCCAGGTGCTGTACGGCCACGGCCGCATGGACACCCTGGTGGACGACTACGTCATCGCCGCCATGCAGATCGGCAACTTCCTCGACTACGTCACCCCCGGCTGCCTCGTGATCACCCCCGGCGACCGTTCGGACATCATCCTCACCGGCCTCGCCACCCGCCTTTCCGGCGCCTACCCCGACATTTCCGGCATGCTGCTGACCGGCGGCATCCAGCCCGCGCCCAACGTGCACCGCCTCATCGAAGGCTGGACCGGGGTGCCCATTCCCATCCTGTCGGTGAAGGACCACACCTACAAGACCATCCAGACCCTGAACGAGCTGTACGGCAAGATCGAGCCGGACAACGACCGCAAGATCAACACCGCCCTCGGCCTGTTCGAGCGCTGCGTGGACAGCCAGGAACTGGGCCGCCGCCTGATCAACCGCAAGTCCAGCCGCATCACCCCCATGATGTTCGAGTTCAACCTCATCGAGCGCGCCAAGCAGAACCGCATGCGCATCGTGCTGCCCGAAGGGGTGGAGGAGCGCATCCTGCGCGCCGCCGACATCCTGGCCCGGCGCGAGGTGGCCGACATCATCCTGCTGGGCGACGCCGACAAGGTGGGCGCCAAGGTCAGCGAGCTGGGCATCGACCTGGACGGCGTGCAGATCATCCAGCCCAACCTGTCGCCCAGGTTCGAGGAATACGCCCAGGCCTACTTCGAACTGCGCAAGCACAAGGGCGTCAGCATCGAACGCGCCCGCGACACCATGAACGACGTCACCTACTTCGGCACCATGATGGTGCACAAGGGCGACGCCGAGGGCATGGTCTCCGGCTCCATCAACACCACGGCGCACACCATCCGCCCGGCGTTCGAGTTCATCAAGACCAAGCCCGGCTTCTCCATCGTGTCCAGCGTGTTCCTGATGTGCCTGAAGGACCGCGTGCTGGCCTTCGGCGACTGCGCGGTGAACCCCAACCCCACGGCGGAACAGCTGGCCGAGATCGCCATCAACTCGGCCCACACCGCGCGCATCTTCGGCATCGAGCCGCGCGTGGCCATGCTGTCGTACTCCACCGGCTCGTCCGGCAAGGGCGCGGACGTGGAAAAGGTCATCGAGGCCACCCGCATCGCCAAGGAACGCGCGCCGGAACTGCTGCTGGAAGGCCCGTTGCAGTACGACGCCGCCATCGACATGGACGTGGCGCGCACCAAGCTGCCCGGCAGCCAGGTGGCGGGCCAGGCCACGGTGTTCATCTTCCCGGACCTGAACACCGGCAACAACACCTACAAGGCCGTGCAGCGCGCCGCCGGGGCCGTGGCCATCGGCCCGGTGTTGCAGGGCCTGAACAAGCCCGTCAACGACCTGTCGCGCGGCTGCACGGTGCCCGACATCGTGAACACCGTGGCCATCACCGCCATTCAGGCGCAGGCCGAGAAGGGCCTCATCTAACCTGATCCAGGGGGCTGTCTCCAAATCGTCCTTTCGCCCGTTGGCATCGTCAAACTTCGCCTGCCATGGCGTTGCTGTCCTTATCCGTAAGACTCGCGCTACGCGCTCGCCTAACGGCTAAGGCTCGGTCGAATACGAGAAGAGTACGCGCTGCGGTCGCCATCCGTAAGGCTCGCAAGCTCGCCTAACGGCTGCCGCACTCCCTCATGGCAGGCTCGTTTTCCTTGCCAACGAACGAAAATCCTGATTTGGAAACAGCCCCTGAAAGCCCCTATAGACATCCGCACATCCGCAACCCCGGCCGGGGGGCCCGCCCACACTCCCCCCGGCGCCCGCCCCTCCGGGCCGCCCACACGGCCCGGGGGGCCACACCCCGAAAGGAAACGACCCGCATGAATGTACTCGTCATCAACTCCGGCAGCTCGTCCATCAAGTACCAGCTCATCGACATGACCACCGAGAAGCCCCTGTGCTCCGGTCTTGTCGAGCGCATCGGCGAAGGCATGGGCAAACTGACCCACAAGATCAAGCCCGACACCGACGCCGAGGAAAAGATCGTCATCGAGCAGGTGTTCCCCGATCATGTCGTAGGCATGACCAAGGTCGTGGACCTGATCACCGATGCCGAGAAGGGCGTCATCGCCGACAAGGAAGAAATCTACGCCGTGGGTCACCGCGTGCTGCTGGGCGGCGAGGAGATCAAGCAGTCCGTCAGGATCGACGAATGGGCCAAGGGCGTCATCCGCGACTACATTCCGCTGGGCCCGCTGCACAACCCCGCCAACCTCTCGGGCATCGAAGTGGCCGAGGAACTCTTTCCCCATGCGCCGTCCGTGGGCGTGTTCGACACCGAGTTCCACCAGACCATGCCCAGGAAGGCGTACCTCTACCCGCTGCCCTACGACCTGTACAAGACGCTGCGCATCCGCCGCTACGGCTTCCACGGCACCTCGCACCGCTACATCACCAAGAAGACGGCGCAGTTCCTGAACAAGCCGCTGGACGAGCTGAACATCATCACCTGCCACCTCGGCAACGGGTGCTCCATGGCCGCCGTGAAGAACGGCAAGTGCGTGGACACCACCATGGGCATCACCCCGCTGGAGGGCCTGATGATGGGCACCCGCTGCGGCGACATCGACCCCGCCCTGGTCCCCTTCCTGATGGAAAAGAAGGGCTGGTCCGGCGCCGAGATCGACACCGTGATGAACAAGCAGAGCGGCCTGAAGGGCATCTGCGGCATGAACGACATGCGCGACATCCACGCCGCCCGTGAAAAGGGCGACGAGATGGCGGAACTGGCCTTCGAGATGTTCGTCTACCGCATCCGCAAGTACATCGGCGCCTTCGCCGCCGTGGTGGGCCGCCTGGACGCCGTGGTGTTCACCGCCGGCATCGGCGAGAACGACGACCTGCTGCGCGCCGCGGTGTGCACGAACATGGACATCCTGGGCATCGACATCGACGAGGCGGTCAACGCCAGGCGCTCGGGCGAGGCGCGCCACATCGGCAAGCCCGGCCAGCGCGTGCCGGTGCTGGTGGTGCCCACCAACGAGGAACTGGAAATCGCCCAGACCACCGTTGCCGTGCTGAACGGCAAGGGCTAGGCCCGGACGGCAGACACAGCGCCCCTCCGCGCCGTCCGCCCGGACGGCGCGGAGGGGACTCTCCGGGGCGCGCGCCGTTCGCGGCCACGGCCCGGAACACCCCACGGCCTTACGTACACACCGGACACACGGACATGGTGGGCATCTACATCGGATCGACGGCGCCCCGTGCAGGCAAAAACCTTGTCTGCATGGCGCTTGGTCTTGCGCTGCGGCAGACCGGACGCAACGTGGGCTTCATGAAGCCCCTGGGAACGTTGCCCCGGACCGTGGACGAACAGACCGGGGACGAGGACGCCCTCCTGGTGCAGGAGGTGCTGGGCCTTTCCGCCCCGCCCGAGGTGCTCACCCCCGTGATCATGCCCGGCAACATCCGGGCCGCCGCCCTGTCGGGGGGCAACGCGCTGGAGCGCGTGGCCTCCGCCTACGGGGCGCTGTCGCGCGGGCACGACACCATGCTGGTGGGCGGCGCCGGCGCGTTCCTGACCACCGGCAAGGCGCGCGGCGTGGACGGCCCCTCGGTCGTCCGGCGGCTCGACCTCAAGGTGCTGCTGGTGGAACGGTATGCCCACGGCATCGACTACGACGCCGTCCTGTACGCAAAGGAACTGCTGGGAGACGCCCTTGCGGGCGTTCTGTGCAACGACGTGCCCGAAAGCTACCTGCGCGACGCCGAAGACGTGCTGGTCCCGTTCCTGGCGGAACGGGGCGTGCCCGTGCTCGGCATCGTGCCCAACGACCCGCTCCTCAACGCCATCAAGGTGTCGGAGCTGGCGCACCGCCTGGGCGGGCGCATGGTCTCGGGCACGGCGCGGGCCGGCCGCATCGTGGACGGGTTCCTCATCGGCACCATGCAGGTGGAGAACTTCATGGCCCACTTCCGGCGGCACGCCAACTGCGCAACCATCGTGGGAGGAGACCGGACGGACCTGCAACTCGTCGCGCTGGAGGGGCAGTGCCCTTGCCTGGTCCTGACCGGAAACATCCCCCCCGATGAGATCATACGCGCCAGGTCAGAGGCGCTGGGGGTCCCGGTGATCGTGGTCCGCGAGGACACCTACGCCGTGGCCCGGAAGATGGAAGAAATCCTGAACAGCCAGAAGCTGCGCGAACTGGTCAAGATACGCCGCGGGGCCGACCTCGTGGCGCATGCCCTGGACCTTGCGCGGCTGACGGCGCAACTCGGCATTCAGTAAAAGGGAGAGTACTGATGAGTGCTACCAATGACCTTGCCCGGCTCATGCGTGAGAAGGCCGAGGCGGTCGCCGCCACCGTGGTGGAACTGAAGAACCTCAAGGAAGCCTTCGCCTACGTCCTCGACGTCTGTGACAAGAAGGAAGCCTGCCAGCTGCTGGTTTCCGGCTGCGAGGAAAAGCTTTCGGACAAGGCCGAAGCCCTGTGCGAAACCAAGCAGGAAAAGATCGTGGCCGCGCCCAACCTTTCCGACAAGGAATACGCCACGTTCTCGGCCCTGTGCGCCGAGCGCGGGGTGAAGTGCATCCGCGACGGCCTGCGCGGCCATCTCGCGGGCATCGACATCGGCGTGGCCCATGCCGACATGGGCATCGCCGAAACCGGCACCTGCGTCATCGACTCCACCAGCGAGGAACTGCGCCTGTCCTCCATGATCAGCGAGATCCACATGGCCATCCTGCCCAAATCGCGCATCAGGGCCACGGCCTTCGACGCCGAGCGGGAGGTCAACGCGCTGATCAACACCGGCACGCCGCGCTACACCGCGTTCATCACCGGGGCCAGCCGCACCGCCGACATCGAGCGCGTGCTGGCCATCGGCGTGCACGGGCCGCTGGAACTGCACATCCTGATGCTGGAGGACTAAGTCGATGCAGACCGCCAAGACCCTGAAGGAATACCGCAAGGAACTGCGCGAATCCCTGGACAACGAGTTTCTGCGCGAGGCCATGGACAAGTTCGCCACGGCCTACCCCGTGGGCCGCGCCAACGCCTTCCGCGGGCTGGACGAAAAGGCCCTGATCGCCGAAGTGGCCGACGCCAAGGACGCCGCCGCCCGCAACATGGACGGGCTGTTCATCCAGTTCAAGGCAGAGGCCGAGAAGCGCGGCGTCAAGGTGCACATGGCCAGGGACGCCGACGAGGCCAACGAGATCATCGCGCGCATCGCCAAGAACGCGAACTGCAAGAAGATCGTCAAGTCCAAGTCCATGACGGCGGAAGAAACGCTGCTCAACCACCGCCTGGAGGAAGACGGCCTCGAAGTCATCGAGACCGACCTTGGCGAGTGGATCATCCAGCTGCGCCACGAAGGGCCGACCCACATGGTCATGCCCGCCATCCACCTTTCCCGCTACCAGGTGGCCGACCTCTTCTCCGAGGTGACCAGGCAGAAGCAGGAAGTGGACATCCAGCGCCTGGTCAAGGTGGCCCGGCGCGAACTGCGCCAGCACTTCGCCACCGCCGACATGGGCATCTCGGGCGCCAACTTCGCCATCGCCGAATCGGGCACCATCGGCCTGGTCACCAACGAGGGCAACGGCCGCCTGGTCACCACCCTGCCCCGCGTGCACGTGGCCCTGTGCGGCCTGGACAAGCTGACCCCCAGCCTGAACGACGCGCTGAAGACGCTGCGGGTGCTGCCCCGCAACGCCACCGGCCAGATCATCACCTCGTACGTCACCTGGATCACGGGCGCCAACGAGTGCAAGGCCACTGCCGACGAGAAGAAGGAAATGCACATCGTGTTCCTGGACAACGGCCGCCGCGCCCTGGCCCAGGACCCGCTGTTCTCGCAGGTGATGCGCTGCGTGCGCTGCGGCGCGTGCGCCAACGTGTGCCCGGTGTACCGCCTGGTGGGCGGCCACAAGATGGGCCACATCTACATCGGGGCCATCGGCCTCATCCTCACCTACTTCTTCCACGGCAAGGACAAGGCCCGCAACCTGGTGCAGAACTGCATCAACTGCGAAGCCTGCAAGAGCATTTGCGCGGGCGGCATCGACCTGCCCCGCCTGATCAAGGAAATCCGCGCCCGCATCAGCGAAGAGGACGGCGCGCCCGTGGAAGCCACCCTGCTCGGCAAGGTGCTGAAGAACCGCAAGCTCTTCCACACCCTGCTGCGCTTCGGCAAGTACGCCCAGAAGCCGGTCACCGGCGGCACCCCGTACCTGCGCCACCTGCCGCAGATCTTCATGAAGGAACACGGGTTCCGCGCCCTGCCCGCCATCGCGGACAAGGCCTTCCGCGACGACTGGGAAACCATCCGTCCCCGCGTCAGCAACGCCAAGCTGCGCGTGGGCCTGTTCTCGGGCTGCGTGCAGGACTTCGTCTACCCCGAGCAGATGAAGGCCGCCGTCAAGGTGCTGGCCTCGCGCGGGGTGGAGATGGAGTTCCCCATGGACCAGAGCTGCTGCGGCCTGCCCGTGCAGATGATGGCCGAACGCCAGGCCACCATCGACGTGGCGCGCCAGAACGTCATGGCGTTCGACGCGGCCAGGTACGACTACATCCTCACCCTGTGCGCCTCGTGCGCCTCGCACCTGAAGGAAGGCTACCCCAAGATCCTCGCGGGGCAGCCGGACATGGCGGGCAAGGTGAAGCTGTTCGCCTCCAAGGTCATCGACTTCAGTTCCTTCGTCCATGACGTGCTGGGCATGACCGCCGACGACTTCACGGGCAAGGGCGAGAAGGTGGCCTACCACGCCTCGTGCCACCTGTGCCGTGGGCTCGGCGTGGTGGAACAGCCCCGCGCGCTCATCGCCTCCTCCGGCTCGGAATACTGCCAGGCCCAGGAAGAAGCGGTGTGCTGCGGCTTTGGCGGCACCTTCTCCGTGAAGTTCCCGGAACTGTCCAAGGAACTGCTGGACAAGAAGCTGAACAACGCCGAAGCCACCGGCGCCACCCGCATGGTGGCCGACTGCCCCGGCTGCATCATGCAGATCAGGGGCGGCGCGGAAAAGCGCGGCAGCCGCATGAAGGTCGGCCACATCGCCGAACTGCTCGCGGAAAACCTGAAGTAACCGTGCGTTCCGACGCTCTGTGACAATCGGGGGCCGTTTCCGCTGCTGGCGGGAACGGCCCCTTGCGTTCCGGGGGCGATGCGGGCGACGTCTTTTCCGGGTGAAATTACTAACTCTCTTTGCAAGAGCGCCACGTCGGTATACTATTGTCCCAAACCTGTCTCCGGGGGCAGGCCCGGCTGCGGCCACACTGGCGGCGGGCAACTTGCGCGGACATTCAAGGGGGTCGCATGTTCAGGAATTTCTCCATCGGCGCGCGCGTCATCGCGCTGCTCGTGTTCATGGTGCTGTTCGTGGCGGGTGTCGTCGCCGCGTTCGTGACCACCATCGGCACCGTCCGGGACCACGGCGTCACCGAGACCCAGCGGGTGATGCTGGAAGAGGAAAAGGCCAAGTTGCAGGTGGCCACCCACACCATCGCCCAGGCGCTGGGCCAGCTGCTGGCCGACGTGCCCGCAGAGGCGGGCGAGGCCGCGCGCATCGAGACGGTGCGCAAGGCCATCGACACCATCCGCTTCGAGAAGGACCAGTCCGGGTACTATTTCGTCTACCAGGGCACCACCAACGTGGCCCTGCCCCCCAACAAGAGCGTGCACGGCAAGGACCTTGCCGAAACCAGGGACAAGAACGGGGTGTACTTCGTGCGCGAGCTGGCGCAGCGCGCGGCGGCGGGCGGGGGTTTCGTCGAGTACATCTTCCCCAAGCCGGGCAAGGGCGACCAGCCCAAGCTGGCCTATTCCGAGATGATTCCCGGCACCAGGTTCTGGATCGGCACCGGGGTGTACATCGACAACATCGACGAGGCCAAGGCAGGCATCAACGACACGCTGGAGAGCCTCGCCGACAAGGCCCTGACCTGGCAGCTTTCGGTCATGGCGGCGATCCTGCTCCTGGTCGTCATACCCGTCTGTATCATGCTCATCGCGTCCATCGTGCGTCCGTTGCGCGAAGCCACGGCGGCGGCCCAGGCCGTGGCCGAGGGCAACCTGGAGGTGCGCATCGAGGCCAGGGGCCGCGACGAGGTTTCCGCCTTGCAGGCGGCGCTGAACACCATGGTCGCCACGCTCAAGAACAACATCGCCGACATCACCGAAAAGCAGCGCGAGGCGGGCCGCCAGGCCGACGCGGCGCACGCCTCGGCCAGGCAGGCGGAAGAGGCCATGGGCAAGGCCGCCGTGGCCACCAAGGAGGGCATCCTTTCCGCCGCCGAACGGCTGGAGGGCGTGGTGCGCGCCATCGACCACGCGGCGGAGGACATCTCGCGCCGGTCCGAGGAAATCAGCCGGGGCACCGACACCCAGATGGCCCGCATCAACGAGACGGCCACGGCCATGGAAGAAATGAACGCCACGGTGCTGGAAGTGGCCCGCAACGCGGGCCGCGCCGCGGACCAGACCGAGGCCTCGCGCGCCAAGGCCGACGAGGGCTCGGGCATGGTCGGCCAGACCGTGAAGGCCATGCAGGACCTGAAGGGCCTGGCCAGCAACCTCAAGGACAACATGCACCGCCTGGGCCAGCAGTCCGAGGCCATCGGCCATGTGATGAACGTGATCAACGACATCGCGGACCAGACCAACCTGCTGGCGCTGAACGCCGCCATCGAGGCGGCCCGCGCCGGGGATGCCGGGCGCGGCTTTGCCGTGGTCGCCGACGAGGTGCGCAAGCTGGCGGAAAAGACCATGGGCGCCACCAAGGAAGTGGGCGACTCCATCAAGGCCATCCAGGACCTAGCCCGCACCAACGTGACGGGCATGGACGACGCGGTCAGCGCCATCGACGGCGCGGCGCGCCTTTCCGGCAGTTCGGGCGAGTTGTTGCAGCAGATCGTGACCATGGCCCACGACGCCGCCGGGCAGGTGCAGGCCATCGCCACGGCGGCCGAGGAACAGTCCGCCGCCAGCGAAGAGATCACCCGTTCCGTGGAGGAGATCGACCGCATCGCCCGCGAGAACGGCACGCTGGTCAACGCCACCAACACCGACCTGCGCAACCTGGCCGACCAGGCCGCCGAACTGCGCCGCCTGATCGAGGGCATGAAGAAGGAAGCCGCGTAAAGGGCGTCGCGTCATCGCGCGGCACCGGCGGGCCACGGGGGCTCGCGCGCGCCCCACCCCGTGCAACGACACCACGGGCCGGAGGGAACACCCTTCCGGCCCGTTCGCGTTGCCGGGCTCCATGAACGCGCGGGCGGACGGCATGCGGCCCGGCGGTCCGGCACCCCGCTGCACCTCGTGCCCGTCACACGGCGGTCACGACCGCCACGCCGCCCACAGGCGGCGCACGGTGCTGCGCAGCAGCGTGCCGGGGCGGAAGCTCATGGGCTTGAGTACGCCGGGCGCCTCGAACCCGCGCGCGTCGAAGGCGTCCGGGGGTTCACGCACCAGGCCCGTCTGGCCGGGCAACGCGCCGGGCGCGCCGCGTCGCGCCAGTTCCGCCCACAGGGGCACCTGGCCGGGCGTCAGGCCCAGCAGCCCGCAGGTCACTGCATCCAGCGCCACGCCGGACGCCGAGGCCCCGACGAGCCCCAGATGGTACGGCTTGCCGGACCCCGGCCCGGTCACGTGCATGGCCTCCACCCCGTCCAGCAGGGCGGCCGTGGGCGGCAGCGCCGCCGCCACCTCCACCAGCGCGCCCTCGAAGCGGTGGCCCCGGTCGCCGTGGCGGGTGTGCACGACGGCCTTGCGCACGCCGGGCACGCAGCCGAACAGGTTCTTTACCGCCAGGGTCACGCGCATCTGGCTGTGCGCCTTCAGGCGCGGCACGCTGAGTACGCCGTCCGCCTCCAGTGCGCGGCGGGCAATGCCGATGGACCCGCCGAAGGACAGGGGCACCTGCACCGCGTCGTCCAGCGGGGTGACCGTCAGCCCAAGGGACCGCAGGGCCTGCGCGAGTCCTGTTGCTTCGGCCACGCCGCGTGCCGTGCCGAAGCCCGGCGAATCGGTCACGGTGAGGGCGCAGCCGTGGTCCAGCAGCCACGCGCAGGCGGCGCGCACCACCTGCGGATGCGTGCAACTGAGCGCCGGAGCGGCGCGCAACAAGTTGGGCTTCACCAGCACGCGGCCGCGCGGCGGCGTCCAGCCGGAGGCGTCCAGCGCCTCGGCCACGGTGCGCTGCACCCGGCCGGGGTCGTAATCCGGGCAGCGCAGCAGGGCCACGGGGATGGGCGGGATGGACGCGGACGCAGCGGGGCCGGACGGAACAGGGCCGGACGGGACGGAATCGGGCGCGCCGCCAACCATGCCACCGGCAGGCGCGACGGGCGCGCCAGCCCCATCCACCCGCCGGGGGGCAGGCAGGGGAACGGGCGGGCCGGATTGATCGAACGGGCCGGGTTGGCGAGGCGGGTCCGAGCGCCGGACATCGTGGCTCACCGGGCCTCCCCGTCTGCGGAAAAGGTGGCGATCTGGTCGACGATCATGCGGGCGTGGGTCTTTTCCTGCGTGGCCAGGTCCAGGAAGGCGCGTTCCGCAAGGCCCCCCAGGCCGCTGCCGCGCCGGGCCTCGTCGGCCAGGGTGCGGTACAGGTCGTAGGCGTTCATTTCCACTTCCAGCGCCAGTTCGGCGATGTCCAGACAGTCGCCGCTGGCGGCGTCGCGCACCCACGGGTCAAGGTCGGCCACGGCCATGCCGCCTTCCAGCACGCGGCCTTCCAGCGCGGCGAACAGTTCGTCGAAGGGCGGCAGCGGGCCGCGCGTGGCATCGGCGTGGGCGTCCGCGTCCCAGCGCTGCGCAAGATGGTGATAGACCACCTTGGCGTGGGCCAGTTCCACGCCGATCAGCCGGTCCATCAGCGCGCACACGGCGGGCTTCGGCCCGGCGTCGCGCACGCGGGTGTACAGCAGGTGGGCGGCCTTTTCCATGTCCAGCGCGCGGCGCAGCAGTTCGACCATGCTGCGCACCCCGGCGAATACCTGGACGCGCGGGCTGTCGGCCACGGCTTGCCCGGTCCACGCATTCAGGCCGCCCGTCAGGCTCAGGATGCGACCTCCTCCCGTGCCGCCCTTTCCACCCTTGTCCCCCGTGCCTGGGGACGGCGCGGCGAACACGCCGCTTTCCGCCGCCATCACCGCCGCCGCCGCGGACCGCCCGCCGCTGCGGCAGTAGAAGACGTGGTCCTGCGCCGGGTCCAGCGTGGACAGCAGGGAGGCCAGCTCGCCCACGGGCACCAGCCGCGCGCCGGGGATGTGCTCCTGCCGGTATTCCTCCGGCTGGCGCACGTCCACCAGCACGTAGCTGCCTTCCGGCCGCGCGGCCATGTAGTCGCGCAGGGCCTGCGGCGAAACGGGTTCGATGGGGACGCGGGGCGATGGGCTCATGGTGCCTCCTGCGGATGGATGCGACGGGAGTGACGCGGGGCCGATACGGGCACTGACGGCGGCGCGACGACGGCACGACGGGGGCGCGTGCCGCCGCCCTGTCGCCATTCTACCCGACACGGCCGTGCCCGCAAGAGCATCGTGCCTGGTGGGTCGGTTCGGCAGGCAACGCACCGGGCAGCGGCGCCCAGCCATCGCTCCCGTTCGCCCTTTCCCGCCTTTTCGCCTGCTTTCAACCACTTTCCGGTTGACAGCTTCGGCCACCGGGGCTACACACCTTTTCTCGCGTGTCGGGATGTAGCGCAGCCTGGGAGCGCACCTGAATGGGGTTCAGGGGGTCGGAGGTTCAAATCCTCTCATCCCGACCAGCTTGGACACGCAAAGGCCGTCGGTCGCAAGACCGGCGGCCTTTTTCGTTTCGGCGGAAAATCGTATGGCCGCCTACAGGCCGTACTGCGCGCGGATCAGTTCGTACACGCCCTTTTCGCGCAGGGCGGCCACCGGCGCGAGGAACGTGGCGGTGACCGTGCCGGGCGCGCGGCCGATCTGGATGTTGCCGGTGATGGTGGCGCGGTTCATCACTTCCGGCACCGGGCAGCCCAGGAATTCCGCCGCGCGGGCCAGGGCGCAGGCCGTGGCCTCGTTGAGGGTGGGACCGGTGCCCACGAAGGAGATGGGGGCGGATTCTTCCAGTTGCACGCCCCACGCGTCCGCCTCTTGCCGGGCCTGGCGCTTCTCGTCCTCGCTCAGGGGGCGGGCCAGCAGGGGCAGGTCGTCGTGCACCGGCAGGATGATGGGGCCGCCGCAGGTCACGCCCTTCAGCACCGAGACCTGCATGGTGATGACCCCGGCCACGTCGGCGGTGTGCCCGGCGATTTCGCCGTCGCCCTGCATGGCGTGCATGTCGCCCACGTACACCCCGCCGCCGGGCACCCGCACCGGCGCTATGAGCACGGCCCCGGCGCGCACGCGGTTGATGTCCATGTGGCCGTCGGTGACGTCGGCCAGCTGTTCCGGGGTGATGGCGTATTCATGCGGCGCGCCCACCAGGAACGAGCCGAAGTCGCGCGCGTTGTGCGAATCGGGAATCTGCCGGGTGGGCATGACGCCAAGCTGCCCCACGAAGGGAATCATGCGGCTGACCACGCCGGGGATGTCGCTGGGCGCAAGGGCCACCACCGGGTTCTGGATGGAGTTGTCCGGCGTGCACATGTAGTCCCTGGCGTTGGCGGCCACCCGTTCGGCGGCGGCCTTGTTCAGGGTGACGCCAAGGGTGCCCTGTTCGTTGAAGGCGATGGTGTAGCCGTTGGTGAAGGCGAAGGGCGCGGCCGAGGCGCCGCATTCCGCGCAGCGGATGCAGTCCGGCCCGCAGCCCTCCACGCAGGTGTTTTCGTACAGCGCGCCGCACTGCGGACACTTGCCCGCCACGTAGGGGTCGCCCAGGCAGCGTTCCGCGAACATGCTGTCGTTGCCGGACGCCGTGACCCGCGAGGTGACCTGGATGGACAGGATGCGGATGGCGATGGAATCGCCGGGTTCGGCGCCCTGCACGAAGACCGGCTGCGTCACCTCGTGCCCGCCCCGGATGGCGGGGGTGAGCATGGGCCCCCAGCAGCCGGGCGCCGTGTTGGCGACGATGATGCCGCCGTCTTCCACCGGCCCGAGCATGGCAATATCCGGGCCGAGGATGCCATTGGTGAAGGTGTTGACGAAGACTGTCCTGTTCGCCACGAGCGTTCTCCTTTTCTAGAGGTGGAGGTACCGCAGAGGGACTGGACAGAGCCTAAGCACGTTGCGGCGCGAATGACCAGTGGCGGAAATGGGAGTGGCGCTTGCGCCCACCCCACCTTCTTTGCATGGTACACCAACTCATTGTGCACCGTTGCATTTCCATGCTTCCTGCTTGTCCGGAGCAGGCGGGCGGCCCCTCAACACACCTGCCTTTTTCTCCGCGCGCACTCTATCTCCTCCACAAGGTCCGCCATGTCGAAGGGTTTGGCCACGTAGCCGTCCAGACCGGCGGCCAGAAAGCGTTCGCGGTCGCCCGCCATGGCGGCGGCCGTCACGGCCAGGATGGGGACGTTGCGCTGGGCCGCAAAGCGGGGTGAGGTGCGGATGGTCCCGGCGGCGGTGATGCCGTCGGTATTGGGCATGTGGATGTCCATCAGCACCACGTCCACCTCTTCGGCGGCCAGCCGGGCCAGCGCGTCGTCGCCGTCCACGGCCAGGGTCACGTGGTACCCGGCCTTTTGCAGCAGCCGCTGGCCCACCATGCGGGTGGTGGCGTCGTCTTCCGCCAGCAGCACGCGCACCGGCGCGCCGTCCTGCGGCGGGGTCGGGCAGTCCGCCGCCTCCGGCGGCAGTTCGTGGCGCTCCCCCTTGCGGAAGGGCAGGGCCACGTAGAACGCGGTGCCGCGCCCTTCCTCGCTGTCCACGCAGAGGGTGCCGCCCAGCAGCGCCACCAGCCGCCGCACGATGGAAAGCCCCAGCCCCGCGCCCTGATGCCGCCGCACGTACGAACTGTCGCCCTGGGTGAACGGATCGAAGATGCTGTCCAGCAGGGCGTCGGGTATGCCCTTGCCGGTGTCTTCCACCGTGAACAGGATGCCCGTCCCGCCTCCGTCCCCGCCCGTACCATGCCCACCCGCGCCGTTCCCGTTGGCGCCCGCCGAGCCGGGTTCGCCGGATCTGCCCGCCTTTTCGGGCAGCGGCGACATGTGCAGGCGCACCCCGCCCCGCTCGGTGAACTTCAGCGCGTTGCCCACCAGGTTGAACAGTATCTGGCGGGTCTTGCCCTCGTCGCCCAGCACGGTTTCCGGCAGGCCGGGGTCCATGTGCACGTCCAGCGCAAGGCCGCGCGTGCGCAGTTCGAACTGGAACAGTTCGCGCACGGCATCGCCCAGCCGCGCCACGTCGAAGGGGTCGTGGGCCACGGGCATGCGGCCCGCCTCCACGCGCGACAGGTCCAGCAGGTCCGACAGCAGGTGCGTCAGCCGCTGCGACGAGCGGATGGCCAGATTCACGTATCCGGCGTGCTCCGGGTCGGCCAGGTCCGCCTTCAGCAGTTGCAGCGCGCCCAGTATGCCGTTGAGCGGGGTGCGTATCTCGTGGCTCATGTTGGCCAGGAACAGGCTTTTGGTCTCGCTGGCGATGTTGGCCTGGCGGTTGGCCTCGATCAGTTCGCGCTCTACGCGCTTGCGCTCGGTGATGTCCTGGATGGTGCCGTAGATGCGGTGCCGCTCGGCGTCGTACTTGGCGCGCGACTGGATGTCGGCGATGCCCCCGTCCGAGGGGCGGCGGATCTTGAATTCCAGGGCGTATTCCACGCCGCGGGTGACCAGGCCGTGCAGGGCCGCGTCCAGCGCGGGGCGGTATTCCGGCAGGGGGACGGCCTTCACGGCCTCGAAGGTGTCGCAGTCATCCGGTATGCCGTAGATGCGCCGGGCGCCTTCCGAGGTATGCAGGCTGCCGGTGCGCAGGTCCACCTCCCAGTTGCCGGTGCCCGCCACCAGTTCGGCCCGGCGCAGGCGCGCCTCGCTTTCGCCCAGTTGCCGGCCCTTGGCGCGCAACTTCTCCAGCATGCGTTCGTTGCGGCTTTGCAGGTACGAAACCAGCAGCGAGACCACCGGCATGGTCAGCAGAAAGACCAGCAGCCGGCTGGCGCTGGATTCCGGATAGACGAACGTGGCGAACCCGGTGGACCAGGTGAGCAGCACGTACACGAAGGACAGGCCCACGCTGGCAAGGCCCGACGCGTGCCCGCCAAGGTACGCCGCCAGCACGATGGTCACCACGAACAGCAGCACCGGATTGTGCACCTGCACCCCGTGGCGGGACAGGAAAAACAGCGCCAGCGCCGTGACCACCGTAAGCAGCGGTCCGGCCAGAACCAGGACAGTCTTGCTGGACCTCACGATTCCCCCCGTGTGCCGGACGGCGGCATTCGCCCCGCACCTGATTGCCCGGAACAGGACGGGGCGGGCACGACGGGACGCCGCGGCAATGCCTGTGCAATACCCCGGAGCGGCCCCGCCCGGCAATAAGTCTAGAAAATTTTTAACACGCGGGCAGGATGGAGAGACCGGCCAGGCAAGGAGGGGGCGGGCTGGCCGGAATGGCAGTCGCGCAGCGAAATGGCGCGGGATGGGGCCGGGGCGGGGGGGGGAGCCGGGGTGGAGCCAGGGTAGAGCAAGATCAGCTGAAGCGGGCGGTGACCTGCTTGCCCATGCTCAGCACGCAATAGGCGATGCAGCTTACCGATTCCGCGGCAAGGCGCAGGCTGTCCTGCAAGGCGCAGGCGGATGCATGGTGGTCGGGGCCGGGCTGGCAGCGGCGCGTCATCAACAGGGAAGGCACACCGTTTCCGGTAAGGCTGTCGTGCAGGGTGGCGCGGTCCGCATCGTTCTCTATGGCGGCCACGTCGACCAGCGCGAAATCGAAGCGGTGCGTGTCCAACGCGGGCAGGGCGTCCTCCACCCCGCGCACCACGAAGGCTTCCGCGCCGCGCTTGCGCAGTTCCCACTCGCACATGAACGCGGACATGGGATTGCGGTCGATGACCAGAACGAAAACGCCCGCCAGCATATCCCCCCCCAAGGGATCATTGCCACGGGCCGCGCGGACGCACTGTTCTCCGGTACAGGCAACCCGGCTGTCTCTGCGCGAGATCCGTGGCTTTCCGTCCCCGCTTCGCAACGGGTTTGGCTTTCACATATGTACAGGAGTGGCCCACCGTGAAGAATGTGTCAATGTGCCACGCCGGGCACACAAGTACGTGACGCATTGCCTTATGAAATCATTTCAGCCTGTTCGTCTTCCACCACCATGCTCCCCCCTATCACCCTACCTATAAAATACAGGCTCCGCCTAATCGCTGTATCTGTGGGGCAATGGACACGGGGCAGGGACGATACGCCCCCCCTTGCCCCTTGACGCCGATGGCCCGCGCGGGCCGGACGCCCCCACGGCAAGCCCGGCAGGAGGGGTCGCCCCGGAAAGCAGCCCCGTTCAGCGGACGCGCCCTGCCGCACGGCCGGACGGCCCTTCCTGCAACGCACCGCCCGGACACGACGCCGGTCCGCCCACGCGAAAAGGCCGGGAGCGGTTGCCCGTTGCCCGGCCGTGAGATGTCATGTCCGTTTCGCCCCATGCGCGCGAAGTGAAATCCCCCGACGGCGCATCACCATGCATCGCGGCCCGCATCTGGCGCATCGGGCCGACATCAGGGCGTGGTGGGAATGCCCAGCTTTTTCAGGGCTTCGACGATGGGGATGAAGAAGTTCACGCCGATCGGCACGCCATTCTCCTGCATGCCGCTCACGGTAATCGCCACCACATGGCCGTTGCGGTCCACCAGCGGTCCCCCGCTGTTGCCGCCGAAAATCGTGGCATCGCTTTGCAGCACCCTGCCTTCCGGCTCCCTGCGATACCCGCTGGCAATCCCACGCGAAATGGTGCCGGACAGCGTTTCCAGCATGGGTGCGCCCACGGGAAACACCTCGTCCCCGGTAGCCACGTCCGCAACCTGAACATGCAGGGGCCGCAACCCGTCCATCTCGGCCTTCAGCAGGGCCACGTCGCGCCGCTGGTCGCGCGCCACCACCCGGACGATCACCGAAGCCCCGTTCTGGAAGCGCACCCGCACCCGTTCCGCCTCTTTCACCACGTGGTAGTTGGTCAGCATGTAGCCATCGCCGGTGATGACGAAGCCCGAGCCGTGCCCGTCCCCCACCTGCACCAGCACGACAGAGTTGCGCACGCTGTCCAGCGGCACGCGCGGCGTGTCCGGCCCGGCCAGTTGCACGCGCACGTCGGCCAGCACGGGCCGGGCAGCCTCCTGCCCCTGCGTCAGTTGCGGCGCCATATACGCCGAACCGTCGGGCATGGTGACCAGCTTGCGGAACTCTTCGTCCGCCAGCAGACCCCGCGCCGCGTGGGCAAAGGTGATGCGCAGCACTTCGGCGGAGCCGCCGTCCATGGCCGAATCCAGCTTGCCGTACCCGGTGGTGGTGCGGCGCAGCACCACTTGGCGATCCACCGTCGAGTAGACTTCCCAGTCCACCACCATGTTGGCCTCGCCCTTGCTGGGAAGGGGATTGCCCCAATCCGCCAGGGGAAAGCAGATGTTCCGGCGCAGTTCGGAGATATTCCCCCCTATCCACAGTTCGGCGTACGAACGGCCGGGATCCTCGAACAGGGTGCGCGGGTTGCCGGTCACCTTGAAGCCGTTGTCGGTGGCCTCGTCATTGAAGACTTCCAGCAGTTCGTCGTCCCGCAAATCGTAGCGCACCCCGTCGGACGCCCCCACTTTCTGCGGAACGCAAAAACTGTCGTAGGCCACCGTGGTGGTCAGCTCACCCCGGCGCATTTTCTGGGTCAGCTTCTGTATGGAGATGGCCCGGATCCTGGCGCCCAGTTCGAAGGATTGCAGGTCGGGCTCGGGCACGGGATCCACCCGCAGTTTCTTCATGCAACCGGCAAGCGGCAGGCAGGACAGCAGGAGCAGGCAGACGAGGATGCTACGACAGCGCATGAGGGCCTCCGCTGGGGATATGGGGTCGCGCATTGCACCACACTTCGCCCCGCCGTTCAAGATGGCCGGTGCGGACGGGACCGCATGAGGCGTGCGCGCAGGCGCACGCCACATGCGCTCTTTGGTTCCTCAAGCCTCATTGTTTATACTTGCCTGCGGTCCCGGATTCCGTGCTAGGCTTGCGGGAAACCGTCATCACTCCGCAACATGCGAGGGCCACCATGAAATTTCTCCGCCAGTTCGGCATCACCACCCGGCTTGTCGTCCTCTCGCTGCTGGCATTCTTCTTCATCGGCGCCGCAGGCACGGCGGGCTGGATGGGGGCGCGGATCATCCAGCAGAACCTGAAGGATGTCTCCAACATCCGTCTGCCGGGCCTGAACTACCTGATACAGGCCGACCGCGACCTGCAACAGCTGCTGGTGGCGGAACGGTCGCTGCTGTTCGCGGACCCCGCGGACAGGAAGGCCATCGACAGGCTGAAGAAGGAATACGAGGACAACCTGCGGCAGTCGGACGAGCGCTGGAACAAGTACAAGAACCTGCCCCTCGACGATGCGGCCAGGCCGCTCGTTCCGCAGTACGACGCGGCCCGCGCCGCGTGGATGCCCCTTTCGCGCGCGGTGATGGACGCCGCCCTTTCCGGCGACCCGGCGGCCCGCCAGAAGGCCGCCCTGGTGTCGCTGGGCGAGGTGGGCGTGAAGTTCGAGGCCATGCGCGAGGTCATCAACCAGCTGACCGAAATCATCGAGCAGGCCGCCAGGGAAGACAACGCAGAGGCCGACGCCAGCTACGGCGACACCATGTACCGGCTGGCGGGGGCCACCATCCTGGCGCTGCTGGTGCTGGCCGGGTTCTCCATCGCCATCACCCGGTCGGTCACCGTGCCGCTGAAGCACACCGTGGCCTATTCCGAGGCGGTCTCGCGCGGGGCGCTGGAGGAATGCCTGGCCGTGGACGCCCGCGACGAGGTGGGCGTGCTGACCGAATGTCTGTGCCGCATGGTGGCCACGCTGAAGGACAAGATCGGCGAGGCCGACGCCCGCTCGACCGAGGCGCGCGCCGAATCGGAGCGAGCCCGGCTGGCCTCGGAGGAGGCGGAGGCGGCCCGCCGCCATGCGGAATCGGCCAGGCGCGAAGGATTGTTGCAGGCGGCGGACACCCTGACCGGCGTCACCGGCGTGCTCGGCTCCGCCTCCGAGGAACTGGCCGCGCAGATCGAGCAGGCCAGCCGGGGCGCGGAACACCAGATGCAGCGCGTGTCCGAGACAGCCACGGCCATGGAACAGATGAACGCCACGGTGCTCGAGGTGGCGCGCAGCGTCGGTGAAGCCGCGGGCGCCGCGGAAGGCGCGCGCGACAAGGCCGTGACCGGCCAGGACGTGGTGCGACAGGTGGTGGCGGGCATCGGGCAGGTGCAGCAGACCGCCGGGCAGCTCAAGGACGACATGGCCGAACTGGGCCGCCAGGCCGAGGACATCGGCCGGGTGATGACCGTGATCAACGACATCGCCGACCAGACCAACCTGCTGGCGCTGAACGCCGCCATCGAGGCCGCCCGCGCCGGGGACGCCGGGCGCGGATTCGCCGTGGTCGCCGACGAGGTGCGCAAGCTGGCCGAAAAGACCATGCTGGCCACCAGGGAGGTGGGGCAGGCCATCTCGGGCATCCAGGGCGGCACCCGCCGCAACGTGGGCCACGTGGAAGAGACGGTGCGCCACGTGCAGGAGGTGACCCGCCTGGCCACAGAATCGGGCGAATCGCTGGGGGGCATCGTGAGCCTGGCCGCCTCGGTGTCCGACCAGGTGCGGTCCATCGCCACGGCCAGCGAGGAACAGTCCGCCGCCAGCGAGGAGATCAACCGGTCCATCGAGGACATCAGCCGGGTTTCGTCGGAATCGGCCGAGGTGATGCGCCAGTCCGCCTCGGCCGTGGCCGACCTGGCCCAGCAGTCGCACGTGTTGCAGGAGTTGATCCGCAAGATGCGCGAAGAGGGGTAGGGGCTGTTTCTAAATTGTCCTTTCGCCCGTTGGCTTCGTCAAACGTCCCTGCCCTGTCGGTCGAATACAGGAAGAGTATACTCCCTCAGGGCAGGCTCGTTTTCCTTGCCAACGGACGAAAATCCTACTTTAGAAACAACCCCTGGGAGACCAGACGCCCCCCCCGCGCGGGAGGCCGGAACAAGAGACATCCCGCGTCCCGCCGAGGCGAACGCCTCGGCGGGACGCGTCATTTCCCGGAGAGGACGGCGCGGCTACCCGGCGGTCTCGCGTTCCCAGGCGGCCATGCAGTCGGCCAGCCGGGCGAACGCCTCGCCCCCGGCGGGGCGGCGGCGCACGTCCAGCACGTCGTGCAGCTTGCGCACCTGGCGCACCATCTGTTCCAGCCGTTCGTCCTCGGCCACCAGCAGCCAGATGCGGCTCACCTGGCCGCCGTTCACCGGCGTGCACAGGATGGCCTCGACGTTGAACGCCCGCCGGGCGAACAGCCCGCACACGTGCGACATGACGCCGGGGTGGTTGTTCACGGTCAGGCGCAGGGCCACCAGCGGCCGGGCGTCCGCCGCCGGGGCCGGGGCTGGGCCGCCGGACTGGATGGACTGGGCGAATTGGGCGAATCGGGCGGGCTGGGCGATATCAGGCATGGACATGGCGGCCTCCGGCGGCGTCGGCATGGGTGTCGCAATCGTTGTCATCTTCCTGCATGGCGGCGTCCGTTTCCGGCTCGCCCCCGATCATTTGCAGATTGTCCGCGCCGGGGGGCACCATGGGGTACACGTTGGCCTCGGCGGGCACGGTGACCCGGATCAGGCACGGGCCGGGGGCGCGCAGGGCGTCGGCCAGGTCGCGCAGGGGGTGTTCGCTGGCGTCCAGGTCCACGGCGGGCACGCCGAACCCTTCGGCGATGCGCGCGAAATCCACCTTGCGCCGGTACGCGCTGGCCACCAGCCGCCCCTCGTAGAACAGTTCCTGCTGCTGGCGCACCAGGCCCAGGGCGTTGTTGTCGGCCAGCAGGATCTTGACGTTCACCCCTTCCTCGGCGGCGGTGGCCAGTTCCTGGATGTTCATCTGGAGGCTGCCGTCGCCGGTGAAGCACAGCACCGTGGCCTCGGGCCGGGCCAGCGCCGCGCCGATGGCGGCGGGCAAGCCGAAGCCCATGGTCCCGAGGCCGCCGGAGGTCAGCCAGCGGCGCGGGCCGCGCAGGGGATAGGCCTGGGCCGTGCGCATCTGGTGCTGGCCCACGTCGGTGGCCACGATGGCGTCGTGGTCCACGGCGTCGGCGGCGCAGCGGATCAGGCCGTACGGCGTGCGCGGGTCGTCCGCGCCGGGCATGACGAAGGGGTGGCGGCGGCGGCATTCCTCCACCCGGGTCAGCCACGCCTCGCGCCCGGCCTCCGCGCGGGGACGCAGCAGGGGCAGCAATTCGGCCAGGGCCAGCCCCACGTCGCCGGTGATGCCGCAGTGCACCGGCAGGATCTTGTCCAGTTCGCTCTCGTCGATGTCGATGTGGACGATGGTGGCCTGGGGGCAGAAGCGCTCGGCCTTGCCCACGGCCCGGTCGTCGAAGCGGGCCCCGGCCACCAGCAGCACGTCGCACTCGGCCAGCAGCAGGTTGGTGTGCCGCGCGGCGTGCATGCCCAGCATGCCGAGGGACAGGGGATGCCCGGCGGGCATGGCCCCGAGGGCCATCAGGGTCATCACCGTGGGCAGCCCGGCCCGCTCGGCCAGTTGCACGGCCATGTCCGACGCGCCGGAGGCCACCACCCCGCCGCCCAGGTAGAGCATGGGGCGTCTGGCCGCGTTGAGCAACGCGGCGGCGCGGGATATGGCGGCCGGGTCGGGCGCGGGGGGCGGCGCGGGCAGGCCCGGCTGCGGCGGGTTGTCGAACATGGCCGGGTCCACCGGGGCCATCTGCACGTTCTTGGGAATGTCCACCAGCACCGGGCCGGGGCGGCCGGACGCGGCGATGCGGAAGGCGGCGGGGATCACCTCGGCCAGTTCGTCCACCGAGCGCACCAGGAAATTGTGCTTGGTCACGGGGATGGACATGCCGTAGATGTCCACCTCCTGGAAGGCGTCCGAGCCGACGAGGCCCAGCGGCACCTGCCCGGTGACGCACACCACGGGCACGGAATCGAGCTTGGCGTCGGCGATGGCCGTCAGGGTATTGGTGGCGCCGGGGCCGGACGTGGCGAAAAACACGGCGGGCCGCCCGGTGACGCGGGCCATGCCCTGGGCCATGAAGCCCGCGCCCTGCTCGTGCCGGGCCAGCACGTGGCGGATGGAGTCCGCGCGGCCGAGGGCGTCGTACAGGGGCAGGTTGGCCCCGCCGGGAATGCCCGCCACGACATCGATGCCCTGCCGCTCCAGCAGGCGGATGACCAGGTCCGCGCCGTTGGGCTGGCGTTTCCGGGGGGTGGGTGCGGCGCCGGGGGCGATGCCCGGTGTGGTGCCCGGTGTGGTGCCGGGCGCGTTGCTGGACGGGGTGTGGGCTGGCATGTGCGCTCCTCCTGTGGTCCGGGCGGAGCCGGAAGAGGATGCGCCATTTCCGCCGCGTCGCGGAAAAACGACAACCCCCGCCGGCTCGCGCCGACGGGGGTTGGACTGTTCTCTGCTGCTGAGACCTGCCCCGGCTACGGCGCGACGCGACGTACTTCACGTACGACGACCGCTACGAATACCGGGGCCAACAGGCCGGTGGCGTTCGGAAGAGCGGTGGCTGCGGTGCGGCGCATGGGGCTATCGTCCTTGCTTTGGAGATGCGAAGAAAACCTGGAAAACCATGGGTACCGGACTGTATGCCGCAGTCCGCGCGGCAGGTCAAGCGGACAAATGCGGGTTGGTTGCACGAACAATGCAGAGATGCAACGGCACGTTGCTGCGGCACGGCAGCGCTGCCGCGCGTCATCCGGTGCGCACATGGCCACGCGGAACAACCCGTGCGCGAAGCGTCCCGCCAGCCACGCCCGACCAAGCGATTCCCGGCCCGCGCGGCTTGACGCCGGTGGCGAAACAGGCTAGTCAACCGTCCGCCGCGCGCAACGGGCCTTTCGTGCCCGCGCGGCCATGCGGCGCAAGCCTCGCGGACAGCATGTCCCGACATCATGCCCCGACCATCACGCCCTTGTAGCTCAGTCGGTAGAGTGCGTCCTTGGTAAGGACGAGGTCAGCAGTTCAATCCTGCTCAAGGGCTCCATTTCGGGCCGCCGGGAAACCGGCGGCCCGGCTTCGTTTCCGCCCCCCTCTCCCCCATCGTGCGCGCCTGCGGCCCCGCCAAACGGCGCGGGCGGTTACGCTCCGGGCATGATAACCTGCGCCCGCCGCACCTCCGACAGCGCCCGCGCCATTGCCCGCACGGGCGACACGTCATACCATAGGGGTATACGGTGGCCCCGCGCGTCCTTCTCCTTCCTCGTCCTCCCCGGCTCCTCTCCGGCCCGCCCCCCCCTTTCGGGCCGCATCGCCTGCCGACCCGCGTTTTCCGCACTCCGCCAGCCATCCTTCGCACGCATCCGGTCGGCATGCCATCACGCGCGCGGGCGCGCCGCATCCCGCGGCGCCGGGCAACCAGCACGGAGGGAGCGTCATGAACGACCTCAGGGAAGACCGCAGGGAACATTTCCGCATCAATCTGGTGGCCGACGAATACGACTATCCGTGCCGCATCCGCTACGGCGAACACGAGTACAAGGCACGGCTGCTGGACGTGAGCACCGGGGGCGCGCGCCTGCTGGTGTACGGCGGCGGCGCGGACCTGGGCGGCGCGAGCAGGGGCATGTACCTGCACGCCACGGTGAACGAGCCGGGCCACCTGCAGAACATCCCCTACCAGACCCGCTGGTACCGGGGGAACGAAATGGGCGTGGAGTTCGAACCGCCCCTGAGCGCGGGCCGCGAAGAACTGCTGCGCGCCATGGCCCACTGCCGCTGAGGACGGCCCCACAACAACGGATACGAAGCACGGACCGGACGCGAAACCGCACACCGGCCGGATCACGGAGACACACGCAACGGGGCCACACACGCGACGGCCCTGCCGCTCCCCAGGGGAACGGCAGGGCCGTGCGCCGTGCGCAACCTTTCCGCAGGAGGGCTGCCACGCTCAGGAACCGGGCAGGGGCGTCCTGCCCGGCGGGGGGATGTGCCGGGACGGGGCGAAAGCGCCGGGGGCTACAATCCCCACTTCTCCACGGTCACCGGGGTGTACGCGCGCATGGCGGCCACCAGCCGGGCCGGGTCCGCATGGGCCATGACCATGGCCTTGTGCCCTTGGGGCAGGAAGCGTTCCTCGATCATGTGGTCGATCATGCCGAAGAACGGCCCGTAGAAGCCGCCCACATCCAGCAGGCCGATGGGCCGCGCGGGCGGGTAGAGCTGGCCTTCCACCCAGATCTCGAACAATTCCTCCAGCGTGCCGATGCCGCCGGGCATGGCCACGAAACCCTCGGCCAGTTGGGCCATGCGGGCCTTGCGGCTGCGCATGTCGGGCACCACGTCGTGGCTGGTCAGCCCTTCGTGCAGTTGCCCGCGCTCCACCAACTTCTCGGTGATCACGCCGTGCACCTCGCCCCCGGCGCGCAGGGCCGCGTCGGCCACCACGCCCATGAGCCCCTTGGTGGTGCCGCCGTAGACCAGGCGGATGGACTGGGCCGCCAGGGTCTGCCCCAGGGCCACGGCGGCCTTCAGGTAGCCGTCGCCCCTTCCGAAATTAGAGCCGCAATACACGGCGATGCTGCGCATGGCGAATGCCCCTTCTGTCGCGTGGTCGCGGCGATGCCGTGATGGTCTTGATGCAGTGACGATCCTGCCGGGCGGCGCGCCCGCGCACGCCCGCAAGGGCGGTTACCTACTCCCCTGCGGCGCGGGGCGCAAGGGCGGAAACACCCCCGGTCCCGCCGCGTCCCCCCTGTTTCCCCAAAAAACAACACGGGGCCGGACGGTATGTCCGGCCCCGTGCATGTTCTTCATGCCAAGGCGGAAACAGACGTGAACCCGCGCGGGCGGCGCGACGGGATTTTCGATCTTCGTCTGCGCAGGCACTCACCAAAAGACGGAGCGCCAAGGGCTGCTCCCAAATTAGGATTTTCGTCCGTTGGCAAGGAAAACGAGCCTGCCATGAGGGAGTATACTCTTATCGTATTCGACCGACATGGCAGGCGAAGTTTGACGACGCCAACGGGCGAAAGGACAATTTGGGTGCTGCCCTTAGCCGCAGCAGCTGCTGGAACTCCCGCACCCGCTGCACCCGCCGCCGCCACCGCCGATCTGCACTTCGGAGGTCACGGCGAAGCCCATGGAGCCGAGGTCGATATTGATGGCGCCGGACTGCTCCAGCAGCGCGTCGTTGACGCAGAAGGTATAGCCCCCGGGCTCGAACACCTTGTCCTCCTCGCCGGGCTCGTCCAGGGCCAGGGCCAGGCGCGGGCCGCTGCAACCGCCGGGGGCCAGGTAGACGCGGATGGGGCTGCGCTCCTTGTCGGAGAAATAGGCATCGAGTTCCGTGCGGGCACGGTCGGTAAGCGTAATCATAAATCTCACTAACTCCTTGGTGTTGCTATAGATAAAAGCGATGGGAATAATTATAAACATCAATTCGGGCACTGACAAGAAGCCCACCCGCCTTCCCCGGCCTCCGGGCCGGATCAGCCCCGGCGTTCCGCCGCCACCTCGGCGTGGCGGAAGCAACTGGTCAGGTGATCGTTGACCAGGCCGGTGGCCTGCAAATGGGCGTAGATGACCGTGGACCCCACGAACTTGAAGCCCAGCCGCTTCAACTCCCTGGACACCGTGTCCGACAGCGGCGTGGTGGCGGGCACCTGCGCCAGTTCGCGCCACTGGTTGCACACCGGGCGGCCGTCCACGAAGTTCCAGACGAACGCATCGAAGCTGCCGTGGCGGGCCTGCACGTCCAGGAACAGCCGGGCGTTGTGCACGGCGGCCTCCACCTTCAGGCGGTTGCGCACGATGGATGCGTCGCCCAGCAGCCGTTCCACGTCGGCCGGGGTGTACCGGGCCACCACGGCGGGGTCGAAGTCCGCGAACAGGCGGCGGTAGCCTTCGCGCTTGCGCAGGATGGTCAGCCACGAAAGCCCGGCCTGCGCCGCCTCCAGCACCAGGAATTCGAAGTGAATGCGGTCGTCGCGCACGGGCACGCCCCACTCGGCGTCGTGGTAGGCGATCTCTTCCGGCGCCCGCGCCCACGGGCAGCGGGGCGCGCCGTCCTTCGCACTGGCCTTCGCACCGCCGGGCACGCCGTCGGGCATGCCACCGGGCGCACCGCCCTTCCCGTCACCAATGGCCGCCCCGCTCATCGGGCCATCTCCAGCACCAGTTCCAGGTAGGTCGGGTTGCCGTGCGTCAGCACGTACTGCGGGGCCGGGGTGCGGAACCACACCCGGCCCGGCCCGCCGCCCGTGGCAGGCTCGAACAGGGTGGCTTCCACCACGTAGTTGCGGCGCTGGTCGATGCGGGCGGCGTCGAAATCGATGCGGTACGGCGCGGGCACCCGCACCGGCGCGGGCAGTTCCACGCGGGCCAGTTCCACGCCTTCGCCCCCGTCTGCAAGGTCGGTCACGTCCAGCAGGCGCACCTCGCCCTGCACCGAAAGCGGCAGCAGAATGCGCTGGCGATAGGTGACCGTGCCGCTCAGCGTGGCCAGCGCGCCGGGCCGGTGCAATTTCAGCTTTTCGCTGCACCCGGCCAGCAGCGCCGCCAGCACCAGCAGCGCCGCCAGCACGGCGAATCCGCGCGCGGCGGACGGATTTTCCTGCGTTGTCGACTTGTTGCCGTCGTTCATGCATCCTCCCCAAGGGCTGTTGAATGATCCATTCCACCACTCCCCTGCCATACCCGCGCGCCCAAGGCCAGCATTGTGCGGCGCACCGGCCCCTTTTCCATTGACTTTGGCACGCCGAATCCTTACTGCTGCATCCGTCGCGAATCCCATCCACTCCGTTCCGGCGGGCACCCCCACCGGCAGCACGCGGCCACACCCCGCCCGGCATCGCCGGCCACCCCATGCATAGCCCCGCACCGCATCGCCTTTGCCGCGCCTCCGGCCCGCCCGGCCGGGTCTTCACGCACGTCGCACCGCCGGGCCTTTTCCCCGGCTAGCCGTTTATCCCCCATATTTCCGGGCATCTTGCCCGCCCCCGCGAATGCGCCTAGAATGCGCAACGCGGCGTACCTTCCGCACAACCCCCAGGAGAGTTCCATGTACCGCAATACCAAGAACGTGCCCTTCTACATCCTCGGCAAGGGTTCCTTCGCCCAACTGGGCGACCTTGTGGGCGCGCGCCGCGCCGCCGTGGCCGGTCCCGCCGTGTTCTTCGTGGACCACTACTTCCTGGGGCGCGAACTGGAAGGCCGCCTGCCCAAGAAGGACGGCGACCTCGTGCTGTTCGTGGACACCACCAGCGAACCCACCACCGGGCAGATCGACGACTTCGCCGCCGCCGTGCGCGCCCATGACAACCGCCTGCCCTGCACCGTGGTGGCCATCGGCGGCGGGGCCACCCTGGACGTGGGCAAGGCCGTGGCCAACATGCTCACCAACCCCGGCCTGGCCGCGGACTACCAGGGCTGGGACCTCGTGAAGTTCCCCGCCCCGCACAAGATCGGCGTGCCCACCCTGTCCGGCACCGGCGCCGAATGCTCGCGCACCTGCGTGCTGCTGAACGCCAAGCGCGGCATCAAGCTGGGCATGAACAGCGACATCACCATGTACGACCAGTTGCTGCTGGACCCGGAACTGACCCGCACCGTGCCGCGCGACCAGTACTTCTACACCGGCATGGACACCTACATGCACTGCATCGAATCGCTGCGGGGCAGCTACCGCAACGTCATCGTCGATGCCCTGGCCCAGAAGGCCGTGGACATGTGCGAGGAAATCTTTCTCTCCGACGACATGATGGCCGAGGAAAATCTGGAAAAGATGATGATCGCCTCGTACCTCGGCGGCATGAGCGCCGGTAACGTGGGCGTCATCCATCCCATCTCCGCCGGCCTCTCCGTGGTGCTGCACACCCACCACGGCATCGCCAACTGCTACGCCCTCAGCGTGCTGGGCGAATTCTACCCCCAAGACTACCCCAAGTACGCCAGGATGATCGAACGCCAGGGCGTCAACCTGCCCAAGGGCCTGTGCGCCAACCTCTCCGACGACCAGCTCAAGGCCCTGGTGGCCTCGTCCGTGGTGCACGAAAAGCCGCTCGTCAACGCCCTCGGCCCCGACTTCCGGAACATCCTCACCGACGAGAAGGTCATCTCGCTGTTCAAGGCCATGTAGGGCCGGAAAGGATGTTAACCGGGGAGGGGACCTTTTGGCGCGCTGCGGTCCTCATCCGTAATGCTCGAAGACTCGCATAACGGCTGAGGCAAAGGTCTCCCTCCCCGGACCCCTCCCCCCAAAACTTTTCATTATGGGGTACTACGCTGGCGGAACATGGGGATGTACCCGCCGCACTTCAACTGCCCTCCAATCGCCTTGCCCGTATCCTGACCGTATCGCACGCAGTGCGGTACGGTCAGGCATAAGGGGTCAAGGGGGCGCGGCCCCCTTGCGGGGGTACGGGGGCAGCGCCCCCGTTCTCAACATCTCGCGCTGTAGGAGCACGTACAGATGGATATCAAGGTGAATTTCAGCGGCCGCGCCCTCTACTACACGGAGGACGAGATTGCCGTGGTGGCCGAGGCCATGCGCACTGCCGAGACCCTGACCCAGGGCCGGTACATGCAGGAGTTCCAGCGCAAGTTCGCGGAGTACCTGGGCGTGGAGCACTGCTTCGCGGTGATGAACGGGGTGTCGGCGCTGGAACTGTCGGCGCAGTTGTGCCGGTTCAAGCCGGGCGACGAGGTGGTCATCCCCTCGCACACCTTCACGGCGTCGGCGTACCCGTTCCTGAAGAAGGGCGCGAAACCGGTGTGGGCGGACATCGACCTGCGCACCCGCGTGGTGACGGCGGAAAGCATCGAAAAGGTGCTGACCCCGCGCACCAAGGCCATCGTGGTGGTGCATCTGTACGGATATGTTGCGGACATGCCCGCCATCATGGACCTGGCCCGCTCGCGCGGCATCCTGGTGGTGGAGGACACGGCCCAGTCCATCGGCGCGGACGTGGACGGCAAGATGTCCGGCAGCTTCGGCGACTTCGCCATCTATTCCTTCCACTCGCACAAGAACCTGACCACCCTGGGCGAGGGCGGCATGCTGGTGGTGCAGGACCCGGAACTGGCCAAGCTGGTGCCCATGCTGCGCCACAACGGGCACTGCGGCTTCGACTTCGAGCGGCCCGACTACTGGGTGCCCGCCATGGGCAACGTGGACATGCCCATGATCGACGGCGAAATGCTGTGGCCCAACAACTACTGCATCGGCGAGATCGAATGCGCGCTGGGCATCAAGCAGCTGGAGCGCATCGACCGCATCAACGCGGAAAAGCGCGAGCGCGCCGTGCGCTTCATCGACGCGCTGGCCGACTACCCGGAACTGGAATTCCACCGCGTGGACACCACCCGGCACAACTACCACCTGCTGGCCGCGCGCATGACGGGCGGCAAGCGCGACGCCTTCATCCGCGCCATGTTCAACGACAAGGGCGTGAAGTGCGTGGTGCAGTACTACCCGCTGAACCGCTACCCGTTCTACCAGCGCCTGGGCTACGGCGCGGCCGACTGCCCCAACGCCGACATGTTCTTCGACAACATGATCTCCTTCCCGTTCCAGCACTGGCTGACCGGGGCGGAATTCGACCACATGCTTGCCGCCACCAAAGACGTGCTCGACGGGCTGCGCAGGGGTTAGCCGCCGCATGAACGGACCCCGGCGCTGCATCGTCATCCCCGCCATCAAGAAGAATGCGGTCATCCCCGACCAACTGGTGAAACGGCTGGCCGGGGTGACCCTGATCCAGCGCGCCATCGACACGGCCCGGTCCGTGGCCGAGGCGGCGGACATCGTGGTGGTCACCGACAGCCAGGAGATCGCCCTGGTCTGCGAGCGCAACGGGGTGCGCCACCACTACAACGCCAGCCTGCGCTTCACCTCGCTGGACATCGTGCGCGAACTGCGCGGCGTGCTGGAAGAACTGGCCGCCACCTACCCGTACCTGGTCATCTACCGGGCCAGTTGCCCTCTGCTGACCGGGCACGACATCGACGACGCCTTCGCCCGCTTCCGGAACGAGGGCGCGGACGTGCTGGTGACGGTGAAGAGCATCCGCCAGCGGGTGTGGGAAAAGCGCGACGGCAGCCTGGACGCGATTCTGGCCGACGAAGGCCCGGAAGACGGGCCGGATGGGGGTGCGGACGGGGGGCCGGATGAGGGAACGGACGAAGGCGCGGATGCCGGGGCAACTACCGGCGCGGCCTCGCCGCATCGCCCCTCCGCCGGGCGTTCGTCTGGCAGCCGTGAAGTCTACGTGGAAAGCAAGGCCCTGGTCATGCTGCGCGCCTCCGCCCTGGCCCCCGGCGCCACCCCGCGCGTGATGCCCTATTTCCTCAACGACCGGGCCATCGAGATCAACAGCTACCAGGACTGGTGGCTGTGCGAAAAGCTGCTGGAACGGCGGCACATCGTGTTCGTGGTGGCGGGCTACCCGGCCATCGGCATGGGGCACGTGTTCCGCGCCCTGATGCTGGCCCACGAGATTTCCGACCACAAGATCACCTTCCTGTGCACTCGCGACAGCGAACTGGCGGTGAAGAACATCGCCGCGCGCGACTACCGCACCTACATCCAGCAGACCGATGATCCTGGACCCGGGCTTGCACCCGGGCTCGCACAGGACGTGCTGCGCCTGGCGCCGGACCTGGTGGTCAACGACATCCTGGACACCGGCGCGGACTACATGCTGCGCCTGAAGGCCGCCGGGGTGCGCACCGTGAACTTCGAGGACGAAGGCCCCGGCGCGGCCCACGCGGACCTCGTGGTCAACGCCCTGTACGAGGACAGGCACGACGACCCGCGCCTGCTCTACGGCCACCGCTACTTCTGCCTGCGCGACGAATTCATCGCCGGGGAGCGCAACGAGTTCCGGCCGCAGCCAAAGCGCGTGCTGGTCACCTTCGGCGGCACCGACCATTCCGACTTCACCCGGCGCACCCTGGACGTCATCGAGCCGTTGTGCCGCCAGCGGGGCATCGCCATCAGCATCGTGGCCGGGCCGGGCTACGCCCACCGCGAGGCCATGCAGGCCCACGTGGAAAGCCTGGGCAGGGCCGGGGGCCAGAACCCGCCGCTGGTCGAATTCACCCACGCCACCAACGTCATGTCGCGCAAGATGGAAGGGGCGGACATCGCCATCTGTTCCGCCGGGCGCACCGTGTACGAACTGGCGCACATGCGCGTGCCCGCCATCGTCATGGCCCACCACGAACGCGAGGCGCGCCACACCTTCGCCCGCGCCCGCAACGGCTTCGCCTACCTCGGCGTGATGCACCCCTTCCGCGAGGAGGCGCTGCGCCGGGCCTTCGCGCGCATGCTGGACGAAGACTTCCGCCGCGCCCTGCACCAGCGCATGCAGCGGCTGGACTTCACCCGCAACAAGGCCGGGGTCGTGGCGCGCATCGGTGCGCTGCTGGCGCCCGCGCAGGGCGGGGCCGCGCCGCGCAGGCCGTCGTACATCGACGAATTGCCCTTCGGCCCGGACTTCGACCTGCGCAGCGCGCTCATCGAGCAATCCCCCTCCGTGGAGGACACCGTGGCCGCCCCCGATTCCCCCTCTTTTACGGGCTCCCCCGACTCCCCACTTTCAGGCGCGCCCGTGGCCTCGGGCACCCCGCACGGACCGCACGGAGACTCCGCATGAGAACCGTCGCCCTCATCCAGGCCCGCCTGGGCTCCACCCGCCTGCCCTGCAAGACCATGCTCTCGCTGCACGGCCTGCCCGTCATCGACTGGGTGGTGCGCCGCACCCGCAAGGCGGAACTCGTCGACGAAGTGGTGGTCGCCACCTCCCACCGGCCCGAAAACGACGTGCTGGAATACCACCTCTCGCGTCAGGGCGTGGCCGTGTTCCGTGGCCCGGAGGACGACGTGCTGGAGCGCTTCCGCCTGGCCGGGGCCGCCCACGGCGCGGAACAGGTGGTGCGCATCTGCGCCGACAACCCGCTGATCTGGGGACCGGCCATCGACGACCTGATCCGCTTCTGGCGCGCCGAGCACGCCGCCAGAGCCTGCGACTACGCGTACAACCACATCCCGCGTGGCAACACCTACCCCGACGGCCTGGGCGCGGAAACCCTGTCCTACGCGCTGCTGGCCGACATCGCCGCCAAGGCCACTCTGCCCGCCCACCGCGAGCACTGCCTGTCGTACATCTGGGACAACCCCGGCCAGTACCGCATCCGCACCTTCGACCCGGCCAACCCCGCCCTGCGCCGCCCCGACCTGAAGCTGGACATGGATACCCCCGAAGACTACCGCGCCCTCGCCCTGCTGGACATCCACCCGGACATCACCCCCGAGGAGATCGTGGCCCTTTTTCCGCCCAAGGGGTAATGAGGGGCAGGCGGGAAGACGTTACGGGGGGGGGGGGGGGGGGGGGGGGGGGGGGGGGGGGGGGGGGGGGGGGGGGGGGGGGGGGGGGGGGGGGGGGGGGGGGGGGGGGGGGGGGGGGGGGGGGGGGGGGGGCGGGGGGGGCGGG
>NZ_JBAIYT010000033.1:0-44890 GCF_036763125.1 Nitratidesulfovibrio sp. 1201_IL3209 | reverse complement strand
TCAAGGGGTAGCCAAAGAGACAAAGGTACTGGCTTGAACGCAGTGAAAGCAGCGTCCTTTAGGCGCAGGCCGGTAAGATGCCCTTATAGGGCAGAGCAAACCACCCGCTATGCGGGTGGTTTTGATTCTCCACTCGCGCGGGAAAGGCGGAACCTTCGGATGAGGGTTACCAGTCCTTCGGAGATGTCGGCACACCATTCCGAAGTTACAGGAAAGGAATCGAAAGGCCCGGTCATGGCGTGACCGGGCCTTTCTGCGTGTCCGGAAATGGTGTTTCCGAAAGCGGCCGCTTCGTCTGTCCGAATTCCGCCAACGGGTGGCAGGCGCCGGAAAACACGGCTGAAGGGCATGGGCGCGGGGAACAGCCGTGCAGCATTGTGCAAGAAAAAGACAGGATCGTGTATATGCCACGGTCGGCACGGGGGATAGATACTACAGGGAAGTCCCGTGTGCGGCGGGGATGGGGGACGCATGCGTTTCCCACCCGGTCTTTTCAGCCCCGGCCCAGGGGGGGCGCCATGTCCCTCACGGCCATCAACGCCTTCATAGCGGAGCAGTAACATGTCAAAGCCAGTGTCACGCCGTGATTTCCTGAAGGGCGGAGCCGTCGCTCTCGGCACCGTCGCGGCCGCGCGGACGTTGCGGAACGTGGACCCCGTGTTTGCCGCCCAGGAAGAGAAGGCCGAGGTTTTCTTCAGCAGGGACCTGAGCGCGGAAGGCCTGCGCAAGCTGTACGCCAGGGTAAACCAGGGGATTCGCGGCAAGGTCGCGGTCAAGGTGCATACCGGCGAGCCGAACGGCCCGAACATCATCCCCCGGGAATGGGTCCGGGCCTTGCTGCCCGATGTGCCCAACGCCACCATAGTGGAGTGCAATGTGCTGTACCCCAGCCCGCGTCAGACCACGGAAGGGCACAGGACGACCCTGGCCACGAACGGATGGGATTTCTGCCCCGTGGATATCATGGACGCGGATGGCGACGTCAATCTGCCGGTTGCCGGGGGCAAGTGGATCAGCGAACTGGCCGTCGGCAGGAACATCATGCGGTACGACTCGATGGTGGTGTTGACCCACTTCAAGGGGCACACCATGGGCGGGTTCGGCGGCTCGTTGAAAAACGTTGCCATCGGTTGCGCTTCCGGCAAGGTGGGCAAGGAGCAACTGCACAGGGAAGGCGCGGAACTGTGGTCCGGAGGGTCGAACTTCATGGAGCGCATGGTCGAGGGGGGCAAGGCCATCGTCGATCACTTCGGCCCCCGCATCACGTACATCAACGTGCTGCGCAACATGTCCGTGGATTGCGATTGCGCGGGCGTCGAAGCCGCCCCGGTGGTCACGCCGGACATCGGCATTCTTGCGTCGACGGATATCCTCGCCGTGGACCAGGCTTCGGTGGACATGGTGTACGCTCTCCCTGCGGCTCAAAGGCAGGCATTGGTGGAGCGCATTGAAAGCCGCAGCGGCCTGCACCAGCTTGCGCACATGAAAGCCTTGAAGATGGGGACGGCAGCATACGAAGTGATTCCTGTCTGACGTGGATCGCGTACCGCCCCCGTGCCCATGCACATGACGCCAGACCATACCGTCGCGCGGTGATGCGCAGCGGAACGCAGGCGGTTGACCGCCTGTACCGCTGCCGGCCTGAGCCGCGCGTTCCGGTTCACCTGTCCGGGGCCGCCGCAAGGCGGCCCCGGCGCATTTCCAGCCCCGGCGGCCCGCTCGGTCTCCGGGGTTCTTTCGTCGAATGGGTGGCGCATCGGCAGGGGCATTCGCGCTGGCGCGGGAACGCCCGCTCGCGCAGTGCAACCTGCCGATATCGTGGGAGGGATTTTTTCAGGCCAAAAAATACTGTGCGCCATATCAATTTCTGGTTGCCATGACGCCGAAATGTGACATATGTACAGTCTGTGAACAAAAGTGCCGGGCAGGCCGCGCGCCATGACGAAAGCCGGTGACCCACACCGCTTCCGGGCACGGAACAGGGAACGCGCGCATGGTCTGCGGGGCTTGCTTCCGCCGCCGTGCGCGGCAGGAGACGCAGATGATGCACGACCCCATGGAACGCGCGCTGCTCAGCCGCATCGCATGGGCCTATTACGTCGAGGGCATGACCCAGTCCGACGTGGCCGACTGGCTGGGCATCAGCCGGGTGCGCGTCAACAGGCTGCTCCAGGTCTGCCGCGAGGAAGGCTACGTGCAGATCCTGGTCAACGCCGACCGGGCCGTCTGCTACGAGCTTGAGCGCAGCATGGAGGCCGCCTTCGGCCTGCGCCGCGCCGTGGTCATCCCCACGCCCCCCTCGCAGAAATCGCTCAACCGCAACCTTGGCCACGCCGCCGCCCAGTACCTTTCCGGGGTGTTGCGCGACGGTTCCTCGCTGGGCCTCGGCTGGGGCACCACCGTTGCCGCCGCCGCCACCTCCGTGCCGCGCAAGCCCGCCCAGGGGCTGACCGTGGTCTCGCTGTACGGCGGCCTGCCCTACAGCGTGGTGATCAACCCCTACGAGATAGTGGCCACCTTCGCGCGGCGGCTGTCCGCCTCGCAGACCTACTACATCGCCGCGCCCATGTTCGCCCCCAGCCCGGAATCGTGCCGCCTGCTGAAGTCGCAGGAGCTGTTCCGCTCCGTGTACGCGCGGGCGGTGCGGGTGGACGTGGCGCTCATCGGCATAGGCCAGCTTGCCTCCGACGCCACCAACGCGGTGCTCGGCGCCATAACCCAGGATGACGTGCGCTCGTTGCAGCGCACCACGGCCGTCGGCGAGGTGTTCGGCACCTTCGTCGACGCTTCCGGCGTGCCCGTCGAGCACCCCATGAACGCCTGTTTCATGGGGCCCAGCCTCGACGAGGTGCGCTCCATACCGATGACCATCGCCGCCGCGGGCGGCGAGAACAAGACTGCGATCATAAGGGCCGCGCTCACCGGCGGTTTCGTCAACGTGCTGGTCACGGACGAGGGCACCGCGCTGCGCCTGCTCGATCGGGAACATGGAGGAGATGCATGAACAGGTCAGGGTTGCTGGAACGACTGAAGTCCGGCCGCGAATTCGATCTTCTGGTGATCGGCGGCGGGGCTACCGGTTGCGGCGTGGCCGTGGACGCGGCAACGCGCGGGCTGGATGTCGCGCTGGTGGATCGGGCCGATTTCGCGCAGGGCACCAGCAGCCGCAGCACCAAACTGGTGCACGGCGGGGTGCGCTACCTGGAAAAGGCGGTGCTGCAATGCGACCGCGAACAGTTCGGCCTGGTGCGCGAGGGCCTGCGCGAGCGCGGCTTTCTGCTGGCCAACGCCCCCCATCTGGCCCACGCGGTGCGCCTGCTGACGCCCGTGCCCACCTGGAAGGACGCGGGCTACATGTTCGCCGGGCTGACCCTGTACGACCTGCTGGCCGGGCGTCTTGGCCTCGGCCACAGCAGGTTCGTGGGCAAGCGGGCGGCGGAGCGCATGTTCCCCACCCTGCGCATGGGCGACTACAAGGCCGCCGTCACCTACTGGGACGGCCAGTTCAACGATGCGCGCATGGCCGTGGCCCTGGCCCGCACCGCCAACGCCCACGGCGCCACCTGCTGCAACCACGTCGAGGTCGTCCGCCTGGTCAAGGAAGGCGGGAGGCTGCGCGGCGCGGAACTGCGCGACATGCTCACCGGCGAGACGTGGACCCTGCGCGCCAGGGGCATCGTCAACGCCACCGGCCCCATGGCCGATTCCGTGCGCCGCATGGACGACCCCGGCGCGGACGACATCCTCAAGGTCAGTTCGGGCATCCACATCGTGCTCGAGGCGGGCTTCACCCCGCCGGACCTCTCGCTGATGATCCCCAGCACCGAGGACGGCCGCGTGCTGTTCATGATCCCGTGGCAGAACCACGTGGTCTTCGGCACCACCGACGAGCACGCCAACCCCGAACACGACCCCGTGCCCGACGTGGCCGACATCGACTACCTCTTGCGCTACGCCAGCAAGTACCTGTCGCGCCCGGTCACGCGGGGCGACGTGCGCGCGGTGTGGAGCGGGCTGCGGCCGCTGGTGTTCGCGCCCGGCAAGGGCAGCACCCAGGAACTGGCCCGCACCCACGTCATCGAGGTTTCGCCCGCCGGGCTGCTGACCGTCGCGGGCGGCAAGTGGACCAGCTACCGCATGATGGCCCAGGACACCGTGGACCGCGCCGACGTGGCCTTCGGCCTGAACCTGACGCGCCCCTGCGTGACCCGCGACCTGAAGGTCATCGGCGCGCGCGGGTTCATCCCCGGCGGCCACGCGGAAATCGCGCGCGAATACGGCGTTGCGCCGGAACTGGCCAAGGCGCTGCACGGCACCTACGGCGACGAGACCGGGCAGGTGCTGGCCATCGCCCGCGACGAGAACCTGGGCGACCGGGTGCACCCGGACCATCCGCACATCCTGGCCGAAGTGGCCTTCATCGTGCGCAACGAAATGGCCATGCGCCTGGTGGACGTGCTGGTGCGCCGCCTGCCCATGGGCCTGCTGGACGTGGAGCACACGTTGCAGGCCGCGCCGGGCGTGGCCCGGATCATGGCCGCCGAACTCGGCTGGGATGCAGCCCGGACCGAGGCGGAACTGCAACACCTCGAAGCGTATCTTGCGGGGTGGCGCGCGCCCGGGGACTAAGGTTTGCCACGCGGGGCAGGGGGGCGCCACACGGCGCGCCCCGCCCCGCGATACGGAAGATGCGCGCGGCGCAAGGACCGCCGCGGGACAGTCACTGTGCCATGCAAGGCAGAATTTCCGGACGGTTGTCCGGAACATGGCACAGGCGGTCCGGCCCGCCGCGCATGCGGATGACGAACCGTCAACGGATCTCCGGGTTGGTGCAGACCCGGCGGGTCGCAAGGAGGGACGCGACTCCCAGGCCGCCTAATCCGCCCGTCGGCCGGTTTTCAAGACCGGGAAGACGGTGCGGGGCGCGCACCCGCAAGGGTGCCGACCTTCGCGCGGAGAACGCAGGGTACTCCGTGCATTCATGAGAGGGTGTACCATCAGGAGGATTCTATGAAGGAACTTTCGCTGGGACGGGAAATGCTGTCCGAATTCATGGGCACCATGGTCCTGATCATCTTCGGCGCCGGCAACGTCGCCATGACCGTGCTTTTCGGCAAGGGCCTGAACATCACCTGGGACAACATCACCTTCGGCTGGGGTCTCGCCGTGCTGTTCGGGATCATGGCCGGTCTGCCCTCGGGCGCGCACATCAACCCCGCCGTCAGCCTGGCGCTGGCGGCCACCGGCCGCTTCCCGTGGAAGAAGGTGCTGCCGTACTCCGTCGCGCAGGTGGCGGGCGGCTTCGCCGGCGCGGCCATCGTCTTCGCGGACTTCCACGCCAAATGGCTGGGCGTCGATCCGCAACTGGCCAGCACCGCCGGCATCTTCTGCACCTTCCCTGCCATCACCACCTCCTACCTGCCGGGCTTCATCGACCAGATCATCGGCACCGCGGTGCTGATGTTCGGCATCCTGGCCATCGGCGACTTTGCAGGCAAGAACAACATCGGCTGGATCGGCGGCATCCTGGTGGCGCTGCTGGTGGTGGCCATCGGCATGAGCCTTGGCGCCATGCACGGGTACGCCATCAACCCCGCGCGCGACTTCGGCCCGCGCTTCTTCGCCCTGCTGGCCGGTTTCACCCAGCCCAATCTGATGGAGCCGGGCATCGTGCTGGTGCCCATCGTCGGTCCGCTCATCGGCGGCCCGGTCGGCGCGTTCCTCTACGACTGGACCACGGGCGCCGTGCACAAGGCCCAGGCCGCCTAACATCGGTGTTCCCGGCGGGCGGTCGGGACGCCAACCCCGTGCCGCCCGTGCCGCAATCCCCCCAACCAAGGGAGTAGCACGACATGACCAAGTACGTTCTCGCACTTGACCAGGGCACCACCAGCTCGCGCGCCATCCTCTTCTCGCGCGAAGGCGACATCATCCAGATTTCCCAGAAGGAATTCACCCAGATCTACCCGCAGCCGGGCTGGGTGGAGCACAACGCCAACGAGATATTCGACACCGAGTCGTGGGTCATGCGCGACTGCCTGAAGCAGGCGGGCATCGACGCCTCGCAGGTGGTCGCCGCGGGCATCACCAACCAGCGCGAAACCACGGTGGTCTGGGACAAGGCCAGCGGCGCGCCGGTGTACAACGCCATCGTGTGGCAGGACCGCCGCACGGCGGGCTTCTGCGACGAACTGAAGGCGCGCGGCCTGGCCGACACCTTCCGCCAGAAGACCGGCCTTGTGCTCGACGCCTACTTCTCCGGCACCAAGGTGCGCTGGATCCTCGAAAACGTGCCCGGCGCGCGCGCCAAGGCCGAAAAGGGCGAACTGCTGTTCGGCACCATCGACACCTGGCTCATCTGGAACCTGACCAAGGGCGAGGTACACGCCACCGACGAATCCAACGCCAGCCGCACCCTGCTGTTCAACATCAATACCGGCGACTGGGACGACGAACTGCTGGGCATCCTGGGCGTGCCGCGCTCCATGCTGCCCAGGGTGACCCGCTCGTCCGAGGTGGTGGGTGACATCCATCCGGAATTCCTGGGCAAGGCCATTCCCATCGCGGGCAACGCGGGCGACCAGCAGGCCGCCACCTACGGCAACGCCTGCCTCAAGCCCGGCATGGCCAAGAACACCTACGGCACCGGCTGCTTCATGCTCATGAACACCGGCAAGGAAGTGCACGCCAGCAAGAACAACCTGCTGACCACCATGGCCTGGGCCACCCCCTCGGGCCGGTTCTTCGCCCTGGAAGGCAGCGTGTTCATAGCCGGTGCCGTGGTGCAGTGGCTGCGCGACGGCCTGGGCATCATCAAGGCCGCGCCCGAAGTGGAACAACTGGCCCTGAGCGTGCCGGACAACGGCGGCGTGTACCTGGTGCCCGCCTTCGCGGGCCTTGGCGCGCCCCATTGGGACCAGTACGCGCGCGGCGCCATGGTGGGCATCACCCGTGGCGCCACCAAGGCCCACATCGCCCGCGCGGCGCTGGAATCCATCGCCCTGCAAACGCTGGACATCATGGATTGCATGCAAAAGGACGCGGGCATCAGGCTGGCGGCCCTGCGCGCCGACGGCGGGGCCACCCGCAACAACCTGCTGATGCAGTTCCAGGCCGACGTGCTGGGCGTGCCCGTGGAACGGCCCAAGGTGACGGAAACCACGGCCCTCGGCGCGGCCTATCTGGCGGGCCTGGCCGTGGGCTTCTGGAAGAGCGAGGAGGAAATCGAGGCCATGTGGCAACTGGACCGCCGCTTCGAGCCCAACATGTCCGCCGACGCGCGCGAAAAGCTGGTGCATCAGTGGCAGCGCGCTGTCGAACGGGCCAAGGGCTGGGCGCAGGAGTAAACAACAAGGCCGCAGACAGGGCCAAGGCTTGATCGACGCCGGGAAGGGCAACCTTCCCGGCGTTTCTGTGTTGTCGGGGGAGGGGGAGCGGCGAAGCTGACGGAGCCCATGGCGGCGGGGGAAGGCGGACCGGCTACGCCTCCGGCATGTGGCTGAAGAATTCCCCCGGCGTACGGCCCATCAATTGACGGAAGGCGGCGATGAACGCCGAGGTGGAGTCGTAGCCCATTTCCAGCGCCACGGCGGTGACCCCGCGCCCGCGCTCCAGTTCCGGCAGGGCGGCCAGCATGCGCGCCCGCTGCCGCCATTGGCGCAGCGAAAGGCCCGTTTCGGCCCGGAACAGCCGGGTCAGGGTGCGGTCGCTCATGCCCGCCCGCGCGGCCAGTCGCGGCAGGGAATGGTCCTCGCCGGGGGCGTCCAGCATGGCCTCGCACAGGGCGGCCAGACGCGCGTCGGCGGGCAGCGGCAGGGACAGCCCGGCCTCGGGCAGGGCCACCAGTTCGTCCAGCAGCACCCCCACCAGCCGCCCGTGCGCGCCGCGCTCGTCATAGTCCCTGGGCAGCCGGGTGAAGGCCAGCACCAGTTCGCGGGCCAGCGGCGTCACCTCCACCACCCGGCAGCGGGCGGGCGCGGCGCTCCACAACGGGGCCAGCGCGGCGGGGTCGATGTACAGGCTGCGCTGTTCGGCCGGGCCGCCGGTCATCACCTCGTGCGGCAGCCCTGCCGGTATCCAGATGGCCCGCTGCGGCGGGGCCATGTGGCTGCCCTGCCGGGTGCGCACCTCCAGCACGCCGCGCACGGCATAGGTGAACTGCACCCAGCCGTGGCTGTGCGGATGGGTCCACGACCCTGCGGCCAGCGATTCGGCCCGGGCGAACACCGGGCGGGGCAGGGCGGCGATGTCCGGTATGAGGCGGGGGATGGTCATGCGCAGTCCGTGGGGTGGTCGGGATGCCTTTCCGTGCCGTGGGGAACGGGAAACAGTGTTTGGCGTATTCCCGACATATCTTGTCTCCGTGTCGATAGCAGGAAGAGGCGCGGGTGGCTAGATGTCTGGTGCGGGCGGCGCTCGGGCCGCCCGGCGAACCCCAGCCCAACGGAGAGACGGCCATGTTCGGGAAATATGTACGACGGATGGTCAGGGACTGGTTCCTGGCCGGGATGCTGGGAGCCGTGGTCCTGGCCACGCTGCTGCCCGACCTGGGGGCCAGCGGCGGCGCGCTGCACGCCGACATGCTGGGCAACGCGGGCATCTTTCTGATCTTTCTGTTCCACGGCGCGGGCATCTCGCCCGAAAGCATGCGCCACGGCATGTCCCGCTGGAAGCTGCACACCATGGTGCAACTGACCACCTTCGTGGTGTTTCCGCTGTTGTGGTTCGGCTTCCGCTTCGCCTTCGACGAACTGGTCCCGGCGGACCTGATGCTGGGCTTCCTGTACCTGTGCGCGCTGCCGTCCACCATCTCCTCGTCGGTGGCCATGACCGCCATCGCCCACGGCAACGTGCCGGGGGCCATCTTCAACGCCACCCTGTCCAGTCTGTTGGGTATCTTCCTGACGCCGGTGATCATCGCCCTGGCAGCCGGATCGCAGGGCGGGGCGCTGTCGCTCACCGACGCCATGATCAACATCGCCGGGCTGCTGTTCCTGCCCTTCGTGCTGGGCCAGCTGGCGCGCCCGTGGCTGGGCGGCTTCATCGCCCGCCACAAGAAGAAGGTGAACGCCTTCGACAAGGCGGCCATCCTGATCCTGGTGTACAACTCGTTCTGCGATTCCGTGCGGGGCGGCCTGTGGCGCGACCACGGCATGGACCTGCTGGCCCTGACCATCGGCGGCGCGGCCCTGTTCCTGCTGGTGGTGCTGGTGCTGAACACTGTGGTGGCCCGCGCGCTGGGCTTCGACAAGGCCGACGAGATTGCCGCCGTGTTCTGCGGCTCCAAGAAGACCCTGGCCTCGGGCGTGCCCATGGCCCGGCTGCTGTTCGGCGCGCATCCGGCGCTGGGGGTCATCGTGCTGCCCATCATGTTCTACCACCAGTTGCAGTTGTTCGTGTGCTCCATTCTGGCCGAGCGCTACGCCCGGACCATGCGTGAGCTTGAACGGGACGGACGCGATGCGCTGCCGGGCCATGCGGGCGCGGTTGCCGAACCGGGCGCCCCCGATGCCCCCGGTGCCCCCGGTGCCATGGAAGCCGCCAGCCGTTCGTGAAACATGCCGGGGCCGCAAGGCTCCGGCACGGGGCGGGCTCGGGGAGAACCGCGCGAATGCACCCCGCGCGGCGCGGCCCGCCCCATCCTCGCCTTCTCCCTCCGCCTCATCCCCTCGCAGCCCCTCCGCGCGCTCGGACGCGGAGGGGCTTGCGTTTCCGGGCCGTCTGCCGCACAGCAGGGGCATGCGCACCCGCACCGCTGAAAAATCCGCGCCCCCCGCTGCGCCCCCTGTCGCGTCCCGTGCCGGAAAGGACGACGTGGCCCCGAAGGAAGAGGTGGCCCCGAAGGAAAATGTGGCCTGGATGGCGGCCTCGCGCCTGCCGGGATTGGACCTGCTGCGGGCGCGCTACACGCGGCAGGTGTTCGCCCGGCACTTCCACGAAGGGTACGCGCTGGGCGTCATCGAGGACGGGGCGCTACGCTTCCGCTACCTGGGGCGCGACCACGTGGCCGTCCCCGGCGCGGTGAACCTGGTGGCCCCCGGCGAGACGCACGACGGGCGCGGTGCGGGCGACGCGGACGACGCGGGCTGGGCCTACCGCATGTTCTACCTCGACCCGGACATCGTGCGCATGGCCGGTGAGGAGGCGGGCCTGCCGCACGGCGCGCTGCCCGACTTTTCCACCGGCGTGCTGGACGACCCGGTGCTGGCGCGGGCCATCGGCGCGCTGCACCGCGACATGGAGCGCGCCGGGCCGTGCATGCCCACCCTGGCGCAGGAGACGCGCCTGTCCGCCGTGCTGGCCCGCTGGATAACCCGCCACGCGGCCCAGCGCGCCCCCACCGCCCGGCCGCCGCGCGCCGGGGGGGAACCGGCGGCCGTGCGCCGTGCCCGCGAATATCTGGATGCCCACTGCGCCGACGACGTGCGTCTGGCGGACCTGGGCGACGTGGCCTGCCTGAGCCCGTTCCATCTCGCCCGCGCCTTTGCCGCCGCCGTGGGGCTGCCCCCGCACGCCTATCTGGTGCAGGCGCGGGTGCGCCGGGCGCGCGGCCTGCTGTCCGCCGGGTCCACGCCCGCCGAGGCGGCGGCAGCGGCGGGCTTCGCCGACCAGAGCCACCTTACCCGCGCCTTCCGGGCGCAGATGGGGGTGACCCCGGCCAGATTCCGCAAGATGCTTCAAGACGCGCGCGGCGCATGGGCCGTAGCCTTCGTGGAAAACCGGACTTCCACGGAGGACTCCCATGACCATGACCACGCCCCGGCCCACCCGGATCAGCCGGACCACCCGGCAGACCGGGCAGAATCCGGCGTCCCCCATATCCCCGATATCCCCGGCATCCCCCGCCGCTGAGCCGCCGCACGCGGATGCCGCGCCGTCCCCCATTCCTTCCCCCGTGCCGCCCCATGGTCCCGCATGGCGCGCCTGTCTCGACCTCACTGCCGCCATGGTCATCGTGGGCTCGTCGGTGGCGGCGGCGCGCTTCGTCTCGTTGACGCTGCCGCCGCACCTGGTGCAGGAACTGCGCTTTCTGGTGGCCGCGTGCATCGCCGTGCCGCTGCTGTACCGGCGGGAGGGCGGCCTGCCGCGCCTGCCCGCGCGCGACTGGGCCGTGCTGTTCCTGCAGGCCGCCGCCGGGTCGCTGCTGTTCAACGTGTTGCTGCTGGCAGGGGTGGCCCGGCTGGATGCGGCGGCGGCCGGGGTGGTTACCAGCACCACTCCGGCGGTGATGACCCTGGCCTCGCTGGTGTTGCTGCGCGAGCGCCCCGGCCCGCGCGCCCTGGCGGGCATCGCCTGTTGCGTGGCCGGGGTGCTGGTGCTGCGGCTGGCGCCCGCGCCGGGCACGGCGGGGGGCGATGCCTCCGGCCCGCTCGCGGCCTCCGGAGTTGACGGCATGGGCCTGTTGCTGGTGCTGGGCGCGGTGTGCTGCGAAACCCTGTTCCTGCTGCTGGGGCGCACCCTGCGCACGCCCGTTTCGCCGCTGGCCGCATCCACGGCCTGCACCCTGTTCGGCGCGGTGCAGTTTCTGCCGCTGGCCCTGCCGGAGGCGCACCGGGTGACGGAACTGGACGTCACCGGCTGGCTGCTGGTGGGCTACTACGGCGCGGTGATCACCGTGGCCGCGTACGTCTTGTGGTTCCGGGGCGTGGCCCGTGTGCCCGCGGGCACAGCCGGGGCGTTCACCGCCATGCTGCCGGTGAGCGCGCTGGGCTTTTCCGCGCTGCTGCTGGGCGAGCCGGTGGGCTGGGCACATCTGGCCGGGGTGGCCTGCGTGCTGTGCGGCATCTGGTGCGTGACGCGGCGCTGAAACATCCGGCGGCGAAGGGGGCCGCGCCGGGCAGCCTCCTTCGCCGCGCGCCCTCCGAGGGCCGCCGTGCCGGTGCGCCGATGAAACATGGCGTTTCGCGCGGAAATCCATTGCCGCTGGCAGTGTAACGTCATATAAGGAGAATGAAGGAGAGTGATCACTTTCCCCATGCGTCCGCGCTTGTTCCCGCTGTCACGATGTCGGCCGGGGTGCCCCATGAGCCAACCCGCCGACGCCCGCTCCGCCTGACGATTCACGGACGCTTCCTCCGCTGCCACGCGTGCCGCCCACCGGGGTGTGGCACGCTTTGCCCGGAACGCCGGAACACCGGAAAGGAGGAGCCCATGAAGATTCTCATCGCCGTCGACAAGTCCGCCTACTCGGAAAAGGCCCTGGCCAAGGCTGTGGACATGGCCAAGAAGGAAGGCGCGGAACTGATCGCCCTTGCCGTGGCCGAACAGCCCGTGGACATGGGCGAGATCGCCGTGTCCGTGAGCCTGTCCGACCACTTCAAGGCCGTGGCCGACGAGGCCCTGGAAAAGGCCGGGGAACTGGCCAAGTCCAAGGGCGTGACCCTGAAGCCGGTGTTGGAAAGCGGCTCTTCGCCCGCCGACAACATCATCGAACTGGCGAAGAAGGAAGGCGTGGACCTGATCGTCACCGGCAGCCGCGGCCGCACGGGCATCGAGAAGTTCCTGCTGGGCAGCGTGGCCTCCAAGGTCATCTCGCACGCCCCGTGCTCGGTGCTGGTGGTGCGCTGACGCCACCGCCCTCCGCCGGGGCTCCGGCCCGGTTCGCGTCCGGCTTGGCCGCGTCCGGCCTGGTCCCGGCCAGGCTTCCCCTTTGCAGCACGACAGACAAGACCGGGCGCGGCGAAGGCCGCGCCCGTATTTATCGCTTTACATCCCCCCGGCCGGGGGGTATTGGTCACACATTCAGCTAGGGGAGCCCCATACGGGCTGAGAGTGGAGCATGCCTCCAGACCCTCTGAACCTGAAGCAGTTCACACTGCCGTAGGGAAGCTGAGCGTACCGCGCCCGAAATGCCGGAAACGCCCGTCCACCCTGCGACGGGCGTTTTTTTGTTCGCCCGCCGCACGGAAGCAGGAAGGGCCGCACGGCGGGCGCGCCACAACGCGAAGCTGGGGGAGCCCGCACGGGCTGAGAGGGAAGGACGGCCTTCCGACCCCGAGAACCTGATGCAGGTCATCCTGCCGTAGGGAAGCTTCCTCGCCTTCGGGCCATCACAGGGGAGCTTGCCGTTCGCAGGCTCCCTTCGCTTTCTCGAACGTCGCGGCAGCGGAGGTTACGGCATGACGATACGCGTGAACGGACAGCAGATGGAATGCGAACCCGGCACGACGCTGCTCCAGTTGCTGGAGCGGATGGCCCTGCGGCCCGAGGCCGTGGTGGTCGAGCGCAACCGCGCCATCGTGAAGTCCGGGGAGTACGGGGCCACCCGGCTCGATCAGGGAGACGAACTCGAACTACTGCACTTCGTGGGAGGGGGCTAGTGACGCACGACACGCACGACAACGACACGCTGGTGATCGGAGGGACGGAACTGACGAGCCGCCTCTTCATCGGCACCGGCAAGTACGGCACCGACTCCCTCATCCCTGACGTGGCCGGGGCCTCGGGCTCCCAGGTCATCACCGTGGCGCTGCGGCGCGTGGATCTGGCCAACCCCAGGACCAACGTGCTGGCCCACATTCCGCCGCACATGCGGCTGCTGCCGAACACCTCGGGCGCGCGGACGGCCGACGAGGCCGTCCGCATCGCCCGGCTGGCCCGCGCCGCCGGGTGCGGCGACTGGATCAAGATCGAGGTCATTTCCGACAGCCGCTTCCTGCTGCCGGACGGCTACGCCACGGCCCGCGCCACGGAAACGCTGGCGAAAGAGGGCTTCGTGGTGCTGCCGTACATGAACCCCGACCTGTACGTGGCGCGCGACCTGGTCAACGCCGGGGCCGCCGCCGTCATGCCGCTAGGCGCGCCCATCGGCACCAACCGGGGGCTGCGCACGGCCGAGATGATCGGCGTGCTCATCGAGGAAATCGACCTGCCGGTCATCGTGGACGCGGGCATCGGCAAGCCCTCGCAGGCGTGCGAGGCCATGGAGATGGGCGCGGCCGCGTGCCTGGTGAACACGGCCATCGCCACGGCGGGCGACCCCATAGGCATGGCCCGCGCCTTTGGCGAGGCGGTGCGCGCCGGGCGCGCGGCGTATCGTTCCGGCGCGGGGCCGGTGTCGCAGGGTGGGGCCAGCGCATCGTCGCCGCTGACGGGTTTTCTGGGGGAATAGCCGGAGTACGCGGCGCGCGGGGCGGGCCGTGGCCTGCCGGATGCCCGTCCGTTCATCCGTTCGTCGCCCCGGCACAAGGAGCAGGACATGAGCATGTACGACGTGGTCAGTGAATGGACCCCCCGCGTGGCGGACGCCCCCCTGCGCGAGGTCATGGAATCGGCCACCGCCGCCGACGTGGCCCGCGTGCTGCGCAAGGAACGCCTTTCCCCGCACGACCTGCCGGTCCTGCTTTCCCCGGCGGCGGCCACCCAACTGGAAGCCATGGCCCGCCGCGCCCGCGAACTGACGGTGCGCCACTTCGGCCGCACCATCCAGTTGTTCACCCCGCTGTACCTTTCCAACCACTGCACCAACCAGTGTCGCTACTGCGGCTTCAACGCGCGCAACCACATCCCCCGCCAGCGCCTGACGGACGCGGAGATCGTGGCCGAGGGCCGGGCCATCGCCGCCACGGGCCTGCGCCACCTGCTGCTGCTCACCGGCGACGCGCGCCACGTGTCCGGGCCGGAGTACATCGCCCACGCCGCGCGGTTGCTGGCCCCGTATTTTCCGTCGCTGTCGGTGGAGGTCTATTCGCTGGCGGACGAGGAATACGCCTTGCTGGTGGATGCGGGCATCGACGGCATGACCATGTTCCAGGAGACCTACAACGAAGCCCTGTACCCGGAACTGCACCCCGCCGGGCCCAAGCGCGACTACCGCTTCCGCCTGGACGCGCCGGAGCGCGCCGCCCGCGCGGGCATGCGCGCCGTGGGCCTGGGCGCGTTGCTGGGGCTGGACGACTGGCGGCGCGACGCCTTTTTCACCGCCCTGCACGGCCACTGGCTGCAACGCCGGTATCCCCATGTGGACGTGAGCTTTTCCGTGCCGCGCCTGCGCCCCCACGCCGGGGCCTTTCAGCCCGCGCACGCGGTGTCGGACCGCGACCTGGTGCAGGTCATCCTGGCCTACCGCATCTTCATGCCCAGCGCGGGCATCACCGTGTCCACCCGCGAGCGCGCGGAACTGCGCGACAACCTGATCCCCCTCGGGGTCACCCGCATGTCCGCCGGGGTGAGCACCGCAGTCGGGGGCCACGCGGCGCACAAGGAAGCGGAAGGGCAGGCGGATGGCGACGGCGCTACCCCGCAGTTCGAAATCTCCGATCCGCGCAGCGCCGACGCCATGGCCGCCGCCATCGCCGCGCGCGGCTACCAGCCGGTGTACAAGGACTGGGAATCGGTGCTGGACGGAGGGTACGGGTGTGGGATAGCGTGCGCCGCGCGACGCACCCCGCCCGGGGACCCTGGGGAACCTGCTGGGGCTCCCGCCCCGGCAGCCCCCCGCGCCACGGCCTGATTCTTTCATAAGGCCGGGCGTGCGCACGGGACGGGCGCGGCGGGGCATCCGCCGTCGCAATCCCCCTTCAGGAGCTTTCGTGAGCATTCTTTCCGACGGTCTCGCCCGGTATCTCGAACATGACCACCTTGAACGCATGGCCGCGGCCCGCGTGGGCATCGCGGGGGCGGGGGGCCTTGGCTCCAACTGCGCCGCCATGCTGGTGCGCAGCGGCCTGCGCCGTCTCGTGGTGGCCGACCGCGACGTGGTCGAACCCTCCAACCTCAATCGGCAGCAGTACCAGCCGTTCCACCTGGGCAAGTCCAAGGTGGACGCCCTTGCCGAAAGCCTGCGCATCATCGAGCCGCGCCTGGTGGTCACCGCCCGGCGCGTGGACCTGACCCCCACCAACGTGGCCGACGTGTTCGCGGGTTGCGACATCCTGGTGGAAGCCCTGGACGACCCCGAGGCCAAGCGCATGTTCGTGGAGGCCGCGCTGGAAATGGGGGCCTTCGTGGTGTCCGCCTCCGGCATGGGCGGCTGGGGCGGTCCGGCCATGCAGATGCGCCGCATGGGCGAGCGCATGGTGCTGGTGGGCGACTTCACCAGCGAGGTGGGCCACGACCTGCCCCCGCTGGCCCCGCGCGTGACCATGGCGGCGGCCATGCAGGCGGATGCGGTTATTTCTCGTATACTCGGCCCTTGCCCCGGTTTCATGTAATCGGCGTGATGGCGGGCAGATGCTGCGTCAAACGGAGTTTTTGCTCGGGTCGAGTACCATAAGACGTACACTCCCCTCGCAAAAACTCCGTTTTCCTTGCCTCTACCCACCCTGACGCCGATTACAGACGGGGTGCCGAGCCGGGACTTTTTCTTCTGGAGTGAATGCCTGGCCAACCTCCTGATTGGCCAGCGGTTCCGGCAAGAAGGCGAGTTTTTCCGTTCCCTCCAACCCCAAGGAGCATCCCATGCCGCGCATCCTTCCCGGCAGCACGCCGGAGGCCGACATCTACTGCCTGACCGATGACGGGCTGTCGCACGGGCGGTCCGCCGTGGACGTGGTGGACGCCATGCTGCGCGGCGGGGCGCGCATTGTGCAGTACCGCGAGAAGGACAGGCACGCCGGGGACATGCTGCGCGAGTGCATGGAACTGCGCCGCATGACCCGCGAGGCCGGGGCCTGCTTCATCGTCAACGACCACGTGGACATCGCCGTGCTGTGCGATGCCGACGGCGTGCATGTGGGGCAGGAGGACTTGCCCGTGCAGGCGGTGCGGCAACTGGTGGGGCCGGGGCGCATCATCGGGCTGTCCACCCATTCGCCGGAGCAGGCCCGCGCCGCCGTGGCGAGCGGGGCGGATTACATCGGCGTGGGTCCCATCTTCGCCACAAAGACCAAGAAGGACGTCTGCGCCCCGGTGGGCTTCGAATACCTGGATTGGGTGGTGGCCAACATCCAGTTGCCGTTCGTGGCCATCGGCGGCATCAAGCTGCACAACATCGGGCAGGTGGCCGCGCACGGCGCGCGGTGCTGCGCGCTGGTCTCGGAAATCGTGGGCGCGGACGACGTGGCCGCCCGCTTCGCGGAGGTCCGCGCGGCGATGCGCGCAGGGCGGGGATAGCCTGGCCCGCGCGTTGCGCCATCCATCGCCATCCTCCTCCGCTTTCCCGCCCGGTCACGCAAAAACGCGGCGCTCCCGAAAGGGCAGCGCCGCGTTGTTCATTGCATGCGGCAACGGCGTGGCGTCTTCGCCTGTCGGGTGCGTTCCCGTCAGGCGATTTCCTCCAGCAGGCCGGAGACGCCGGCGGACATCGCCGTCGAATCCGTGGAGGCGAACAGGCTGGCGAAGTCGAAGCCGCCCGCGCTGCCGTAGGCGTTCATGGCCCGCCGCAGTTCGGAGGTGGAAGCATCGGACCCGTTCTCGCCGCGCGCCAGGCGCAGGGCTTCGGCGTAGCCGGGGATGGCGGCGGCCAGTTCCTCGGCGGAAACCACGCCGTCCTTGTTGGTGTCCAGTTCGTCGTAGTCCTCTTCCTCGTCGTCTTCGCCGGAAGAACCCGAGGCGCCGCTGGCCGCCGAGCCGGAAACCGCCGCGCTCAGGCTGGAATCGGAGGTGGAGGCCACGCCGTTCTCGATGGCGGCGGACAGTTCGTCACCGGTGATCACGCCGTCGCCGTCCAGGTCGAACTGGCTGAAGGTATCCTCGTCCAGCCCGGATTCCTCCAGCGTCAGGTCGCCGCTCTGGTCGCCGTCGGCCAGGCCCATGATCATGGCCGTGAGGGACGAATAGGCCTGCGCGGCGGCGTCGGACGCGGCCGAGGCGTCCACGGTGAGGGTGCCGTCGTCGCCGACGGTGGCCACGCCCGACTTCAGGGCGGCTTCCAGTTCGAAGCCGGTCACCGTGCCGTCACCGTCGGTGTCCAGGGCGTCGAACGACTCCTGCTCCAGCCCCGACTCATCCAGCGAAAGCCCGCCGCTGATGTCCTTGTCCAGTTGGCCCAGCAGCGAGGCGGTCTGTGCGAAGGCAGAGCCTTCGCCGCCGCCTTCGCTCAGCATGGCGATGAGTTTGTCGCGGTTGCTGAACAGTCCGCTGGCCTGGGTGGTTCCCTCGCTGTCGTCCGACCCGCCGAACAGGCTGGCGAGGGTGGACGCGGCACCCTGGGTTATCTGCGACGCCTGGTCGCTGCCCCAGGATGCCAGCAGTTCCTGTAACGTGGAACTGCTGGAACTTATTCCCGATATGCTCATGAGTACCTCCTGACGTACCACATGTGCGCAGCGCCGTGCTCGCCCGCAGCCCGAGGGCAGGAAAAGCGTGCCGCACCATGCGGCACGGCCGCGAAAAAGCAAGAATCGCACCAACGGCAAAGCCTGCCGGGTGGTGCGCCGGGTGGCCGGGTGGTGTGCCGGGTGGCAGGGTGATGCGCCGGACGGCCGGGGAGGGGCGGAGGCGGAGTGATGGCGCGGGATGGACATGCGTCCCGTTCGCATGGCCTGCCGGGTGGCATGGCGTGGTGGGCCGCAACGAGCCCGCCCGGCAGGTGATCAGTGGGGCGAGGCGCCGGGGCCGTGTCAGGCCGTGGTGCCTGCTGCCCCGGTGGCGGCCTGCGCCGCCTCGGCAGCGGCGGCGTCCGCCAGTACGTCGGCGATGTCGCCCACGGCGCTGGAGGATGCGTCGGTGGTGCTGCCGCCGTCACCAGAGGTAGTGCCGCCGGTGGCCGCCACCGCGCCGGAGGTGCCGGTGGTGGTGCCCGTGCTGCCGGTGGGCGCGGTTTCGAACAGGGCGGTCATCAGGCCGCCCATGTTGCCCTCGTACCGTTCCACGGCCTCGCGGGCGGCCATGCCGTAGGCCCTGCGGCCGTAGCTGTTGCGCGCCACGGAACTCAGCGCGTGCAGGGCGCCCATGACGTCCAGCATCTGTTGCAGCGAGCCGCCGAACTCGTTGGCGGTGACGCTGCCGTCGCCGTTGGTGTCGATTTGCGCGAAGCGGTTCTGGTCAAGGCCGGATTCCGACTGCGACAGCCCGCCGCTGTCGTCGGCGTCCAGACGTTCCACGATGCGCTGGGCGATGCGCGAGGCCATGGCCCCGACGGTGCCCGCCGTGCCCGCTAAGGTGGACGTTGTGTCCGTGGCGGCCGTGGCGGCCGCCGTGGCTGCGGTGGTGGCGGTGGAATCCGTGCCCCCGTCAGCGGTGTCGGTGCTGCCGGTGTCCTGCCGGGCGGCGGAGGCGGTCAGGCGCACGGCCAGCTTGCCGTCCAGGGTGGCGGCGATGGCGCCCGCCAGCGCGGCGCTGGAAAGCTCGCCGGAAGAGAGCAGCCCGTCGCCGTCGGTGTCCAGGCTGGTGAACAGGCTGGTGAACACCTCGCCCGCAAGCCCGGTTTCCGCGGCGGAGAGCGCGCCGTCACCGTCGGCATCGCCCTTTTCGACGAGCAGCCCGGCCACGGCCGCCGCCTGTTCCGCCGTGGGGCCGGCCGGGGTGACAGGCGCGGGCGTTTCGCCCGTGCCGGTTGCATCATCGGTGCCGGACCGCATCAGGTCGATCAACTCGTCGCGCTTGCTGCGCAGCCCGGCGCGCAGTTCGCGCTTGCTGACGGCGCCGTCGCCGTCGTTGTCCAGGGCCGCGAAGGACGTTTCGGACAGCTGCGCCTCGGTGGCGGAAAGGCTGCCGTCGTCGTCGGCGTCCAGTTCCTCCATCATGGCGCTGGCCAGCCGGGCGGTGGCCCTGCCCAGGCCCCTGCCCCTGCCGTGCCACGGGTCCCACCCGTTGCGGGAGACTCCTTCGCAATGCTCGATGCTCATGCGTACCTCCGTCTGCCCTCCCAGGTCTGCCCGGGCTCGGCCCGGGGCATCAAGCCGCAACACGAACGGCGGCGGAAGGTTTTGCCCGGTTCGCGGGCTGCGGAGGTCGAGGCAAGTTCCGTTCCGGGAGCGTTATTTTCCCGGTGGCGGCACACTCCTTCCGGCGGGTATCCGGGCGGGAAACGCCATGTCGATGAGCCTGCCCGGCGATATTCCCAACGCATCGGCTATGGCGAGGATGTTCAACAGACACAGGTTGCGCTCGCCGCGTTCCACGCCGCCGATGTAAGTGCGGTGCAACTCCACTCTTTCGGCCAACTGTTCCTGCGACCAGCCGAGTGCCTCTCGAAAGTGGCGGATTGCCGCGCCTAGTTCGATAAGGTGTTGTTTTTCTTCGGCAGAGTATCCTGACATGGCTTCCTCCGATGGCTGAGGGAATCCATTCAGGTTCTGCGTTGAAGACTATAAGTCTACAGCCTATAAGTATCACACGCCATCTTCGATCCCTAAGGCCGAGTACGCAATTTTCTATTTCATGGGGAACGGCGAGGCCGCGATTCATGCGGCTTGTCTGCAAGCGCACGCTTCGATGACGACAAATCTCGTCTTTGCTGATGGTGTATTGCGATATGCTTTTTCTTGCATGCGCAATATTTGCTACAAAATAGAACACAGGGTGTTGTAATCGGCGATTCATATCTTGAAGCGCGTTTATGAATATCAATTTCCTTTGTGATCTGCTTTCTGCACGGCAAGGGTCTGTTTGTGATGTGTTTATCGGACAAAGTCCCAGTATCTTTATGATTGTATTTGTTTTGATTTTGAAGGGGAATTTTGTCTTGCTGCGAGTAGTGTCTTGTCTGGTGTCAGGGGCATGAGGGTGGTGGGCAGAGTATGTTCCGGAGTGTTTTATGACGTTGAAGATGAAGTTGATCGTGAGTTTTGCTGTTTTGCTGGTGCTTATTGCCAGTGTTGGCGGGTCTTCTTCAGTGCAATTGAAGGCTATTCTTGAAAACGTTGTAAAGGTTACTGATAATATTCTTCCAAGCGTAAAGGCCATAGCTGATATACGGGGCAACCTGAATGAACTTCGCAGACAGCATTTCCAGCATGTCATTGCCTCTGAAGAGCAGGAGATGGAATCCATCGAACAGAACCTGAAGGCCATCAACGGCAGGCGCATGGCCAACAGCACCATTTACGAGAAGCTCATCACCTCGCCGGAGGAGCGCGCGGCGTTTCAGGACTATCGCTCCAATATCGAAGACTACGTGAGCGGCATGCAAAAGGCCCTGGCCCTCTCGCGCGACCACCGCGAGAACGAGGCCATGGAACTGGACAGGAAGGTGCTGCGTCCCAGCTTTGCGGCGGCCATGGATGCCCTGAGCCGTTGCGTGGAACTGAACGACCGCGATTCGGCGGCGGCCGGAAAGGCGGCAAACGACCGCGTCGCGTCGGCCCAGCAGATCAACATCGTGCTCGTGGCCGGGGCCTTGCTGATCGGCGCCGGGGCCGCCATGTTCCTGATCCGTTCCACCCTCAGCCAGCTTGGGGAAGATCCCGGCTACCTGCGGGGCGTCTCGACCGAGATCGCCGCGGGCAACCTGAATGTGGCCTTCCGGTCCGAGCGCCCTTTGTCCGGCGTGTACCAGGCCATGCAGGCCATGGTGGCCACCCTCAAGGGCAAGATCGCCGAGGCCGACGAAAAGACCGTGCTGGCCGAGGCCAAGGAGCGCGAGGCCATGGCCGCCACCGCCGCCGCCGAGGAAGCCCGCACGCGCGCGGAAAACGCCAGGCGCGAGGGCATGATCCAGGCCGCCCGGAAGCTGGAGGGCGTGGTCGAGGTGGTGTCCTCCGCGTCGGAAGAGCTTTCCGCCCAGATCGAACAGTCCGACCGGGGCGCGGAAGAGCAGTCCAAGCGGGTGGCCGAAACCGCCACCTCCATGGAAGAGATGAACGCCTCGGTGCTGGAGGTTGCCCGCAACGCGGGCACCGCCGCCACCTCGTCCGAAAACGCCCGCAACAAGGCCGAGTCGGGCGCGGACATCGTGAACAGCGTGGTGCGCGAAATCTCGCAGGTGCAGCAGCAGTCCATGGACCTGAAGCGCGACATGGAAGACCTGGGCCGCCAGGCCGAGGCCATCGGCCAGATCATGAACGTCATCTCCGACATCGCCGACCAGACCAACCTGCTGGCGCTCAACGCCGCCATCGAGGCGGCCCGCGCCGGTGACGCCGGGCGCGGCTTCGCCGTGGTGGCCGACGAGGTGCGCAAGCTGGCGGAAAAGACCATGCAGGCCACCAGCGAGGTGGGCAGCGCCATCCGGGGCATCCAGCAGGGCGCCCAGAAGAACATGGACAACGTGGACCGCTCGGTGCGGGCCATCGAGGAAACCACCCGCATGGCCCAGGAATCGGGCGCGTCGCTGAAGGAGATCGTGGCGCTGGTGGATTCGGCCACCGACCAGGTGCGCGGCATCGCCACCGCGTCGGAGCAGCAGTCCGCCGCCAGCGAGGAGATCAACCGCGCGGTGGAGCAGGTCAGCACCATCTCGGCCGAGACGGCGCAGGCCATGCGCGAGGCGGCCAAGGCGGTGTCCGAACTGTCCAACCAGGCCCAGGTGCTGCGCCGCCTGGTCGAAGAACTGAAGCAAGGGTAGGCGCGCATGGATACCACCCACGAGACCATCGCCTCCGCCGTATCAGGCGCGTCCGGGCAGTTCCGGCCGGGCGGTGGAGACGGCACGCTGCTGCAACTCGTCACCTTCACCCTGGGCGAAGAGGAATTCGGCGTGGACATCCTGCGGGTGCAGGAGATCATCCGCATGATGCCGGTCACCCGCGTGCCCGCCGCGCCCGCGTTCGTCGAAGGCATCATCAACCTGCGCGGCAAGGTCATCCCGGTCATCGACATGCGGGCGCGCTTCGGCCTGCGGGCCGGGGCCGCCGACGAAAAGACCCGCATCATGGTGGTGGAGGTGGACGGCCGCGTGGCCGGGTTCATCGTGGATTCGGTGTCGCAGGTGCTGCGCCTGCCCGCCTCCACGGTGGAGGCGCCCCCCGCTGTCATCGAGGGGGGCGGGTCCGACTTCATCCGTGGCGTGGGCAAACTGGAAGGGCTGCTGTTGCTGCTGCTGGACCTCGACCTGCTGCTGGGCGAGAGCGAAAAGGCCGTGCTGGACGGGATTCGTTGATACTTCCGGACGGTCAGGGGAGTTCCAACTCGACAGGCCGACGCATCAAAGACTGCTCCGTGGGCGTGCCGTGCGTGACGGCGCGCAAGCGATCCCCCGCCGCGCCCGGACGCGCGGCAACGCCCGCGCTGCATGGCGGCACGTCGCCACCCCGCCTCCTCCCCGACATGGCGGGTCCCCCCCCAAGGGCGACGGGCCGACCGCGAAGGCGCGGGGGCATGGGACATGCCCCCCGCCTTCGCCCCCTTTCCGGGGGAACGAAAAACGGCGCGCTTCCCTTGAGAGGCGCGCCGTTGCTTCGTCGTGCGGATGTTGCGGGACTGTTGCGGAACCGGGGTGGAACTGTTGCGGAGCCGGGGGCGGCGCGGGGCGGGGCAGGGGGGCAGTTGAACGCGCCCCGGTCCCCTGCACCTTACACCTCGAACAGCATTTCCAGGTCTTCGCGGGTCAGCGACTTCCACGCCTCCTGGCCGGGGATGATGGCCTCGGCCACGCCGCGCTTCATGTCCTGCAATTTCAGGATCTTTTCTTCCACCGTGTTTTCGCAGATCAGCTTGTAGCTGAACACCTGCCGGGTCTGGCCGATGCGGTGGGTGCGGTCGGTGGCCTGGCTTTCCACGGCCGGGTTCCACCACGGGTCGTAGTGGATGACGTAGTCGGCCGAGGTCAGGTTAAGGCCCGTGCCGCCCGCCTTCAGCGAAATGAGGAAGATGGGAATCTCGGGCGTGTTGTTGAAGCGGTCCACCTGCTCGAAGCGGTCCTTGCTGGTGCCGTCCAGGTAGCAGAAGGGAATGGCGTTGATCTGCAACCACGAGCGGATGATGTGCAGCATCTGCACGAACTGCGAGAACACCAGCACCTTGTGGCCTTCCTCCACGATGTCGGTGATCATGTCCTTGAAGGCGTCGAACTTGCCGGAGGGCAGGTTGGTGGTCAGCCCCGGCATGTCCAGCTTCAGCAGGCGCGGGTGGCAGCAGATCTGGCGCAGTTTCAGCAGCGCGTCCAGGATGGACATCTGGCTCCTGGCGATGCCCTTCTCGTCCACGTCGGCCATCACCTGCTCCTTCAGCTTGCGGGCAAGGGCGGTGTACAGTTCCGCCTGCTCCTCGGCCAGGGCGCAGTAGTAGGTGTTCTCGATCTTGGGCGGCAGGTCCTTGGCCACCTCGGACTTGGTGCGCCGCAGGATGAACGGGCGCACCCGGGTGCGCAGGTAGTCCAGCGTTTCGCTGTCGCCGTCCTTGATGGGCTTGATGATGCCCCGCTGGAAGGCGTGCTGCGACCCCAGGAACCCCGGCATCAGGAATTCGAACAGCGACCACAGCTCGAACAGGTTGTTCTCGATGGGCGTGCCCGACAGGCACAGCCGCATGCGGGCGTTGATGCGCCGCACCGAGCGCGCCGTGATGGTGTTGGGGTTCTTGATGTTCTGGGCTTCGTCCAGGATGATCGTGTTGAACTCGTGCTCCTGCAATTCCTCAAGGTCGCGGCGCAGCAGGGCGTAGGTGGTGATGACCAGGTCCGATTCGTCGATGCGGCGGAACATGCCCTCGCGCCGGGTGCCGTAGATGATCAGGCGGCGCAGTTCGGGCACGAACTTCTGGGCTTCGCGGTCCCAGTTGGGCAGCACCGAGGTGGGCACCACGATGAGGTTGGGGCCGTTGGCCCCGCGCTCCACCATGTGCTGGATGAACGACAGGGTCTGGATGGTCTTGCCGAGGCCCATCTCGTCGGCCAGGATGCCGCCGAAGCCGTATTCGCGCAGGAAGTTGAGGTACGACAGGCCCTGCTGCTGATAGCCGCGCAGCGAGGCGGTGAGCCCCTTGGGCGGGGCGATGGACCTGATCTCGCGGAAGTTGCGGATCTTGTCGCGCAGGCTGTTCCAGAACGGGTCGGTCTGGGCGTCGGGCAGGTCGTCCAGCAGGCTGTCCAGCACCGGGGCCTCGAACTGCTGGAACTGCTTCTGCGGCGGCTTTTCCGGGTCAAGGCCGAGGGCTTGCAGCTTGTGGGCGATGCGCTTCAGCCAGGCCTCGGGCAGGCTGGTGTACGAGCCGTCCTTGAGCTGCACGTAGCGCTTGCCCTGGGCCCACGCCTTCCAGATCTTGTCGATGGGCACCTTCTGGCCGTCGTATTCCACGGTGATGTCCAGCGAGAACCACTTGTCCTCCTCGCTGCTTTCCACTTTCGCGGTAATGATGGGCTGCGACAGGCGCACCTTGTAGCGCGACAGGGCCTTTTCGCCGTACACGCGGTACAGTTCCACCAGCTTGGGGTAGGAGTCGAGCAGGAAGTTGATGGCCTCTTCCGGCTCCAGGAACCACATGCGGTTGCTGCGCGGCTGAAAGCGCATCTCGGCCAGCAGCGCGGTGAGCGACGCTTCCTCTTCCTGATGGCGGCGGATGAGGCAGGTGTGCCCGTCGATGGTGTAGCTGCCGGTCTGGAATTCGGGGTTGGGGCCGGGCAGGTAGAATTCGCCGTGCACGGTCTCGTAGATGTTCTGGATCTCCAGGGTCAGCAGGCTGCCTTCCTCGTCCAGGAACAGCTTGGGGTTGTACGTGGCCGGCTGGAAGATGGGTTCCATGTGCTTCAGGAACTCTTCCTGCCCGTACAGGTCGCTGGTGGGCAGCTTGGTCCACACCCGGTCGAGGAATTCGGAGATGTCCTCCTGCGGGATGACCGGGGGCTGGCGGACAAGATCCTGCACCAGCTGCGAGTTCAGGCTGGTGTGCACGGGGTAGAACCCCTTGTTCCAGCACACCCACAGCGGCATCTGGCCGTGGAAGGTCACCTCGCTGCCGATGATGGAGAACGGCTGCTTGCCCTCGCGGTGCAGCATCACGTCGAACGACAGCCCTTCGTCGGCCAGTTGCGGCTTCAGCTTCAGGCGCATGGAGGTGCGCTCGATGCGGCAGGGCTGGTCGGTGTCGCCCCAGAACAGGTAGTATTCGTTGCGGATGGCCCACAGGAACCAGGTCAGCAGGCCGTCCGGCACCTCGATGCGGTGGCCGTAGTAGTCCACGATCTGGCCGATCTGCTGCGCCACCTGCGCCAGCTGGGGCGAAAGCTCGCACCAGTCGGGGTTGCGCAGGATCTGCTCCAGCGTGATTTCATTGTGTACCGTGGACAGGCCCGACTTGTTCTGGCGGCCCCGGAACAGCGAAACCAGCAGCCGCCCCGGCTCCGGGTGGAAGCGGAAGATCAGGTAGTGCTGGCCCGCCTCCGGCTCTATGGCGGTGGAGAAGAAGGCGCGGAAATTCTGCCGCCATTCGGTCTTGGGCCGGGCGGGTTCCTCGCCGCCGGAACGCGTTTCCAGCGACGACAGCATCTTGAGGGCGGTGGCCCCCACGTGCCGGCACACGCCGGAGAACGAATCCGGGCAGTTGCAGTGGTAGGCGGTGGTGCCTTCGCCAAGGCTGACGGACAGCCTGGGCGAATATATCTGGAAGTCCTCCCCCTGGATGCTTCCCTCGACTTCCCAATAGCCGTCGGCCTTCTTCAGGCTCAGCTTCTGGACGCCGCCTTCGGCGAGGATGTCCTGCGACCCGTCCAGGATGTATTCCGGGATGGAATCATGGACGAAGTCCTGCAGGAGCGAACGGACGGATTGCTCCTCGTTCAGTTCCATATGTTCGTGTGCTCCTCTGGAGTCGCAACCGGAGGGAAGGCGCGCATGCCGGATGCGGGCGGGGCGCGCTTCGTGTGTGTCCCCCCGTACGAAGCGCAATTGACCATTTTAGTCCAAAATTGCGCCGTTATCAATAGCACGGACGTTTGCTCACGGCGCGGGACAATGATATCCAACGCGCTCGGGAGAAATCCGCCGCGCCACGCGCGGGGATGCGCCCATGCTATCGTGAAATCATACCCCATCCACGGGAATAGGCAATAGCCGGAGGCAATCGCATGAACCGCACCGTCACGCCCGCGCCGCGCGCCGCGCGCGCAGGCTCGTTCCTTCTGGCGCTTTTGCTGTGCCTGCTGCTGTCCGCCTGCGGCGATTCGGCCCCCCAAGGAGGCAAGAACGGCGGCACGGGCGCCAACGCCACCGCCGCCGGGGGCAACGCGACCTCTGAGGGCGTACAGGGCGTGCAGGCAACGCCCGGCGAGCCGGTCACCGGCGACCGGATCATCCTCGGCACTATTGGCGAACCGTCCAACCTGCTGCCGTTCATCGCCTCCGACGCCTCGTCGCACGAGGTCAGCGACCAGATCTTCGTGGCCCCGCTGCGCTACGACAAGGACCTGAACATCGAGAAGTGGGCCGCCGCCTCGTACGAAGTGCTGGAGAACGGCACCCTGTTGCGCTTCACCCTGCGCGACGACATCCGCTGGGAAGACGGCAAGCCCCTGACCGCCGACGACGTGGAGTTCACCTACAGGCTGATGGTGGACCCCAAGACCCCCACCCCCTACGCCGAGGACTACCTGGCCATACAGGAGTTCCGCAAGACCGGGCCGCTGTCGTTCGAGGTGCGCTACGCCAGGCCCTTCGCCCGGTCGCTGATCACCTGGATGCACGGCATCATGCCCAGGCACCTGCTGGAAGGGCAGGACCTGATGAACACGCCCTTCTCGCGCAAGCCCGTGGGCGCGGGGCCGTACCGGCTGAAGGAATGGGAGGCGGGCACCCGCCTGACGCTGGAGGCCAGCCCCGGCTATTTCCTGGGCCGCCCGTACATCGACGAGGTGGTCTACCGGGTCATCCCCGACCTTTCCACCATGTTCCTGGAACTGAAGGCCCAGCGCCTGGACATGATGAACCTGAGTCCGCAGCAGTACCTGCACCAGACCAACGGGGCCGAATGGGACATGGCCTGGCGCAAGTTCCAGTACCTGTCCTTCGGCTACAGCTACCTTGGCTACAATCTGTCGCTGCCGCTGTTCAGGGACGTGACGGTGCGCCAGGCGCTTGCCTGCGCCATCGACCGCAAGGCGCTGGTGGCCGGGGTGCTGCTGGGGCAGGGCATGCCCACCGTGGGGCCGTACAAGCCGGGCACCTGGGTATACAATGACAGGATCGATGATTATCCGTATGATCCTGCCAAGGCCGGGGAACTGCTGGCCCAGGCCGGATGGGCCGACACCGACGGTGACGGCGTCATCGACCGGGACGGCGCGCCGTTCGCGTTCACCATCCTGACCAACCAGGGCAACGACCAGCGCATCAAGGCGGCCACCATCATCCAGAGCCAGCTCAAGGCCGTGGGCATCGACGTGAAGATCCGCACCGTGGAATGGGCGGCCTTCATCAAGGAATTCGTGGACAAGGGGCGCTTCGACGCCGTGCTGCTGGGCTGGAACATCCTGCAGGACCCCGACCTGTACGACGTGTGGCACTCGTCCAAGGCGGTGCCCGGCGGGCTCAACTTCGTGGGCTACAAGAACCCGGAGGTGGACGACCTGCTGGAACGCGCCCGCTCCACCTTCGACCAGGCCGAGCGCAAGAAGCTGTACGACCGCTTCCAGGAAATCCTGCACCGCGACCAGCCGTACTGCTTCCTGTACGTGCCGTATTCGCTGCCCATCGTCAGTTCGCGCTTCCAGGGGCTGGAACCCGCCCCGGCGGGGCTGACCCACAACTTCACTCGCTGGTGGACGCCGCGCGAGCAGCAGCGGTACCGCATGCAGCAGTAAGACTAGTTCCTGAATGGTCTTTTCGCCCGTTGGCTTCGTCAAACTTCGCCTGCCATGGCTTTGCTGTCCTCATCCGTAAGACTCGCAAGCTCGTCTAACGGCTGAGGCTCGGTCGAATACGATAAGAGTATGCGTTGCGGTCCCCATCCGTAATGCTCGAAGACTCGCATAACGGCTGGGGCACTCCCTCATGGCAGGCTCGTTTTCCTTGCCAACGAACGAAAATCCTCATTCAGAAACAGCCCCGTAAGAGGGCATGTCTCGCCTTTTCCCCAGCACCCGGCCCCGCCGCCGGGTGCGCGCGATTTCGCGGCACTGACCGGCGGGAACACACAGCCAACTCCGGCCACGGCTCCACTCCGCCCTGGCCGACGCAAACAGGCCCGAATCGCATGATCCGCATCCAGGACGTTCTCGACAAGGTGGCGTCGGTCAACAAGGACGCCGACCTTGCCCTCATCCAGAAGGCCTACGTGTACGCGGCCGCCGCGCACGCGGGCCAGACGCGCCTTTCGGGCGAGCCCTACCTGTCGCACCCGCTGGCCGTGGCCTACACCCTGGCCGAGATGCGCTTCGACGAGGCGGCCATCTCCGCCGGGCTGCTGCACGACACGGTGGAAGACACCACCGTGAGCATCGAGGACATCGACACCCTGTTCGGCGAGGAAGTGGCCGACGTGGTGGACGGGGTCACCAAGATCAGCCAGATGACCTTCGAGAGCAAGGAAGAGGCCCAGGCCGAGAACATCCGCAAGATGATCCTGGCCATGGCGCACGACATCCGGGTGCTCATCGTCAAGCTGGCCGACCGCCTGCACAACATGCGCACCCTGGACTTCCAGAAGCCGCACAAGCAGAAGCTGATCGCCCAGGAAACCATGGACATCTACGCCCCGCTGGCCAACCGGCTGGGGCTGCACCGCATCAAGCTGGAACTCGAGGACCTGAGCTTCCGCTACCTGAAGCCCGACGTCTACGCCCAGATCGACGACTGGCTGGAAACCAACCAGGTGGTGGAACGCCACTACATCGAGCGGGTCATCACCAGCATCCGGGAAATTCTGGAGAAGAACGAGATCAAGGGCGAGGTGCGCGGGCGCATCAAGCACAAGCACAGCATCTACAAGAAGATGGTGCAGCAGGACCTGACGCTGGACGACATGCACGACATCATCGCCTTCCGGGTGATCGTGGGCGACCTGCGCGACTGCTACGCCGTGCTCGGGCTGATGCACGCCCAGTGGAAGCCGGTGCATGGCCGGTTCAAGGACTACATCTCCATGCCCAAGGCCAACGGGTACCGCAGCCTGCACACCACGGTCATCGGGCCGGAAGGCGAGCGCATGGAGATCCAGATCCGCACCGAGGAAATGCACCGTCTGGCGGAACACGGCGTGGCCTCGCACTGGCTGTACAAGGAAGGCAGCCGGGTGAACCCGCGCGACCTGGAACAGTTCACCTGGCTGCACGAGATACTTGACCGCCAGAAGATGGAGACCGACTCCAAGGAGTTCATGCAGTCGCTGCGCCTCGACCTGTTCAAGGACGAGGTGTACGTGTTCACCCCGCGCGGCGACGTGAAGGAACTGCCCGAAGGGGCGACCCCCATAGATTTCGCCTACCTGATCCACACCGAGGTGGGCAACCACTGTGCCGGGGCCAAGGTCAACGGCAAGCTGGTGCCCCTCGGCACCGTCCTGAAGAGCGGCGACACCATAGAGGTCATCACCGACAACGGCCGGCGGCCCAGCCGCGACTGGTTGAAGTTCGTCAAGACGGCAAAAGCCCGCACCCGCATCCAGCACTACATCCGCACCGAGGAGCGCGAGCGGTCCATCGCGCTGGGGCGCGAAATGCTGGAAAAGGAAGGGCGGCGCATGGGCATCAACATCGCCAAGGCCCTGCGCGAGGGCGACCTGCTGCCCGTGGTCAAGGAGCTTTCGCTGGGCAGCGTGGAGGACTTGCTGTCCAACGTGGGCTATGCCCGCTACACCCCCAAGAAGGTGCTGAAGCGCCTGCTGCCCAAGGACGAGGAGGCCGCGGCGGAGGAAGCCGCCAGGGCGGCCGAGGCCACGGCGGCCAGCGCCGCCACGCGCGAGGCCAACCGCCGGGCCGACAGCGTGAGCATCAAGGGGGTGGACGACATCCTGGTGCGCTTCGCCCGCTGCTGCAACCCGCTGCCGGGCGACCCCATCATCGGCTTCATCAGCCGGGGGCGCGGGGTGACGGTGCACACCTCGGACTGCGCCAACGTGCAGACCATGGAGCCGGAACGGCTCATCTCGGTGTTCTGGGACGGGCAGGAGGACAAGCCCTACCCGGCGCGCATCCACTTGGTGTGCCGCAACGAGAAGGGCGTGCTGGCCCAGATTTCCGCGCTGCTGGCCGAAGAGAACGTCAACATCGACTCCGGCACCATGCGCTCCATGGTGGACGGCAAGTCGGAAGTGGACTTCACCGTGGAGGTGCGCGACGTGGCGCACCTGTACCGGGCGCTGGACAGACTGCGCAAGCTGCCCACGGTGGTGGAGGTGCTGCGCTCCACCTCGACTATGGAATAGGGGGAATAGGGGAGTAGGGCGGATGCGGAAGTCGGGGAGCTTCGCGCGAACGCCACCCACATTTCACGCACCATGCGCGACAAAAGAGGGGCCCCCTTGCGGAGGCCCCTTTTGCTGGCGCTTGTGAGTGGAGAGGCTGGCCGTTTCCTTGGGTTCGTGTGCCCGCGGCCCCGGCGTGGTCTGGAAGTCTTGTCGGGATTGACGATGTCCTTGTCTTTCCCCTGCATCGGGCGTGCTGCAAACCGTCCTTTTCCCCGCTGGCTGCGTCAGGCTTCACCGTCCATTGCTCTGCTGTCCTCATCCGTAAGGTTCGCTTCGCTCACCTAACGGCTGAGGCTCGGTCGAATACGAGAAGAGCTCGTTGCGGTCGCCATCCGTAATGCTCGAAGACTCGCATAACGGCTGCCGCATACTCTCTCATGTCCGGTTCGCTTTCCTTGCCAGCGGATGAAAAATCCTGGTTTGCCGTCCCGCCCCCCTATTACTGGCCCAGCAGGTTCAACGCGAGACGGGGCAGCGAGTTGGCCTGCGAAAGCATGGCCACCGCCGCCTGCGACAGAATCTGCTGGCGCACAAATTCCGTCATCTCCATCGACACGTCCACGTCCGATATGCGGGACTCGGCTGCCTGAAGGTTTTCGGCCTGGATCTGCAGGTTGCTGATGGTGTTTTCCAGACGGTTCTGGAGCGCGCCGAGGGAGGCGCGGATCTTGTCCTTGGAGATGATGGCGTTGGTCAGGCCTTCCAGGGCCGCCTGGGCCGCGGACTGGGTGGAGATGGACTTGCCCTTGCCGTCGGCGGCCTGGGCGCCCACACCAAGGGCGGACGCGGTCGCGTTGCCGATCTTGATGTAGTAGTAGTCTTCCGCGCAGTCGTTGGCGGAGCCGAAGTGCACCTTGAGCTTGCCGGTGGCCTCGATGCCGGAGCCGTCGTGAGCGCCCGAAAGGTGCCCGTTCAGCAGGTGCACGCCGTTGAAGTCGGTGGAGTTGGCGATTCGGGTGATTTCCGAGGCCATGGCCTGGTATTCCGAATCGATGATCAGGCGCTGGTCCGAGGTGTAGGTGCCGGTGGCGGCCTGCTCGGCCAGTTCCTTCATGCGGATCAGCTTTTCGTCGATGACGCCCAGGGCGCCGTCGGCGGTCTGGATCAGCGAGATGGCGTCGTTGGCGTTGCGCGCGCCCTGGTTGAGCGACGCGATGTCGGCGCGCATCAGTTCGCGGATGGCGAGACCGGCGGCGTCGTCGGCAGCCGTGCCCACGCGCAGGCCCGAAGAGAGCCGGCGCACCGAGGTGGCGAGCTTGCCGTACGACAGGCTCAGGTTGTTGGTGGCGTTCATCGCCATCAAGTTGTGATTGATGATCAGTGACATGACCATTCCTCCTTGAATGTGTCGTCACGACTTCCATTGCCAGATCGGGGGACGCGGCCTTGCGCCTGTGGCGCGGAAATCACCTCCGGTTGGCCGTAGATTCTCCCCTCCCCACTCGCCGGTCGTATCGGCACCCATAAAAAAGGCTTTAGGGCTGGACGGGGACCTTTTTCGTTTTTTTTCCGAAAGAAGTCTTTAATTGTGTGAAATTGATGGTAGTATTTTTCGCATGATTTTTCGCGGGGCGGGCCGGAGGGCGGGATGAAGCGGCGATGCGAGGGGAACGGGCAGGTGGCCGGGCCGGGGGAAAGAGGATGCCTTGTCGTTTTCGCCAGACGCCAAAAGGCCCGCGCGCCATGGGCGGGCGGACCCTGATACCGGCCGGGGAAACGCCGGACGCGGCGTGCGAGGTTATTTCAGGAATTCGGCCAGGGCGCCGTTGCGCTCCTTGAGCAGGCGCAACATCTGCTCCTGCTGGCGCAGGCGGTGCACGGCCCGCAACGACAGCCACGAGCCCAGCACCAGCAGGACCAGGTTCAGCGCACCCACCGGCAGCAGGAAGTGCAGCACGTCCTCGGTGTTGTAATAGCGCGAGGTGGCGATGAGGAAGGTGGTCAGCGACATGGGCAGCGCCACGATGGCGATGCCCGTGCGCAACGCGGCCAGCGAGGTGCGCTTCTCCGCAAGGATCAGTTGCGCCTCGTTGATGATGATGGGCGCGGGGGGCGGCGGGCAGGCCGCCTCGGCGTGTTCCGCCGGTTGGGCGGGGGCCACCGCCTGGAAGTCCACGGGCGAAGGCTGGCGGGCCTGAGCGGGCTGGGGAGAGGCAGCGGCGGAAGCGGCCGGGGTGGCGGCTGGGGGGATGGGCGGCGTTGCGCCCCCGGCGGGTTGGGCGGGCTGGGTCATGGCGTGTCCGGTGACGGGTGAAAAGGGAACCTGCGGCGGTCAGGGGCGCGACGTCTTGCCCACGCTCACGTCGTACTGCCCGCGCGAACGCACGGTGCACCCCGTTTCCAGCACGAGGGCCAGCGCCAGTGCGCACGCCAGCACCGGCAGCGCCCAGCGGGCAAGGCCGCGCCGGACGAAGCCGCCACGCGGGGTGCGGGGCACGGGAGACGGGGAGCCGGATGCGGGCCCGGATGCGGGGATGGTCGCCATGGGAAGTCTCTGCCGTTGCGGTGACGTTTTCCGACCTTCGGATAGTAGCGCGCGCGGCGAAAATGGCAACCCCATGCCGACGGCTCAGCGCCCGGCGTAGCGGACGCGGTAGATGGCCCCGGCGTAGTCGTCGGCAATCAGCAGAGAGCCGTCCGGCAGCACCAGCAGGGCGGCGGGCCGTCCCCACGGCGCGCCGTCGCGCAGCCAGCCTTCGGCAAAAGGTTCATAGGACACCGCCCGGCCCTGCTCCAGCCGCACCAGGGTCACCCGGTAGCCGATGCGCGTGGAACGGTTCCACGAGCCGTGCTCCGCGATGAACACCTGCCCCCGATACTCGGCCGGAAACTGCCGCCCCGTGTAGAACGCCATGCCCAGCGAGGCCACGTGCGGCCCCAGGTTGCGTGCCGGGGGCGTGGCGGCGGCGCAACTGCCAAGCCCGCCGTATTCCGGATCGGGAATGGTGCCGCCGTGGCAGTACGGAAAGCCGAAATCCAGCCCCGGCACGGGGGCGTGGTTCAGTTCGTCCGGGGGCAGGTCGTCGCCCAGCCAGTCGCGGCCGTTGTCGGTGAACCACAGTTCGCGGGTTTCCGGGTGCCAGTCGAACCCCACGGTGTTGCGTACCCCGCGCGCGAACACCTCCTCGCCGCTGCCGTCGGCCCGCATGCGCAGGATGACGCCGTGGCGCGGGCCGGTGCGGCACACGTTGCACGGCGCGCCCACGGGCACGTAGAGCAGGCCGTCCGGCCCGAAGCCCAGCACCTTGGCGCCGTGGTGCGTCTCCGATGGCAGGTCGGCGCGCACGGTGACCGGGGAGGGCGATGGACCGGGCTGCGGAGAGCCGGGACCAGACGGCGCGGACGCCGCGCCCGCATGCGCCCATTCCTCCACGCCGTCGTAGCGCAGCAGGCGCGACACGGCGGAGACGTACAGCGACCCGTCGCGGAAGGCCACCCCGGCGGGCAGGGGCAGCCCCTCCGCCAGACGCAGCACGCGCATGGGGCGCAGGGTGTCGTCAAGGGGCAGGGCGTGCACCAGCCCCGCGCGCATGGACCCCACGAACAGGGTGCGCGTGCCCAGGGCCATCTGCCGCGCGTTGGGCACGCGGGCGTACAGTTCCACGGTGAAGCCCGGCGGCAGCCGCAACGCGCCCAGGGGCAGGTCGTCGGGAACGGCCAGGGCGGCCGGGGCCGGAGGCGCCACGGAAAGGGCCACCACGGCGCGCGGGGCGGCGGCGGGAGAGCCCGCCTGCTCCGGACCGGAGATGGAGGCGACGGCGGGGAGCGGCAGCGCCGCTGCGGCCAGCCAGAGCAGCACGATCAGCATGGCCGGAGGATACGGGAATGGACGGACGGCGGATGGGGCGGTCACGGTGCGCATGCGGCCTCCTTGCGGGATGAAGGGTGCGGTGCGTGGACGTGATCGGCGGGGAACCCGGCGGCGGTGCGCCAGCGGGGCGCGGCCCGGCGCGGGAGACCGGCGGTTCCGGTCATCCTTGCAGGGCCGCGTGGAAATGGCAAGCGCGGAGGGAAACGGCGCGGGTCAGCGTTGCAGGGGCAGGGGCCGCCACCAGAAATCGGTGCCCGGCAGGGCGGCGTAGCCGATGCGCTGGTAGAACCTGATCAGGCTGGCCAGGGAACGCTTGGGGTCCACCCCGATGCATTGCGGGCCGATGAGCGCCAGGTCTTCCGGGCGCAGCCAGTCCAGGCAGAATTGCAAGGGGCAGGGGCGCAGCAGCGAGGCGCCGCAGTCGGCGTGCAGCCACGAGCGTTCCAGCATCTGGCGGGCCAGGCCGTAGCCCCGGTAGGCGGGGGCCACCAGCAGCACGTCCACGTAGGAGATGGGGGCATCGTGGGTCACGGCCATGGCGAAGCGCACGGCGTCCACGGCTTCGCGCAGGTCGTCGTGGTTCAGCCCGGCCAGCGCGGCCACGCCTTCCAGGTTGTGGTATTCGAGGACGAAGCCCCGCAGGCGGCCCACCACGCGCCCGTTGTGCAGCGCGTCGATGGTGTAGGGGTGGATTTCCGGGTCGGCGACGGGTTCGACGGTAAGGTGGGTGACGCAGCTTGCGTGTGTCGGGTGCATGGGGGGAAGGGTTTCGGTTGCGGGCGGCGGATGCCGCGCGGTTCCGGCGTATCAGAGCACGGCCCGTCCCGCAACGGGGGGGAGGGGACGGATGCCGGAGGCAGGCGGCTTGCGGGCGACGGCGGCGGGGGCTGTCCGTGCCGCGCCGGGCGCCGCCGGAAAAGGAACGCGCCGGGCAGGCCCGGCGCGCGGAAAATTCTGGCGGAGGTGGCGCCCCTAGAACACCCGCTTGGCCCCAGCCCACTGATTGCACCACGGCTTGGCGTCCAGCTTGGATATCACCACGCCGTCGGACGAACTGCTGTGGATGAACTTGCCGTCCTCCAGGTAGATGCCCACATGGTGGATGCGGCGCTTCTTGTTGCGCTTGAAGAACACCAGGTCGCCGGTCTGCAACTGTTCGCGGCGTATGGTGCGCCCCTCCAGAAACTGCGACTGCGAGGTGCGCGGCAGGTCGATGCCCACGTTCTCGTACACCCAGCCGGTGAAGCCGGAACAATCGAAACCGGTCTCGCCCGAACCGCCCCGGCGGTAGCGGGTGCCCAGCTTGGACATGGCCACGTTGACCAGCTGCATGCGGGCGTCGATGGCGGTCATGTCCTCGTCGGCGTCTTCCGCCTTGGGGTGGTGGTCGCCGGTTTCGTCCATGGCGGCCAGGGCTTCGTCCAGTTCGGCGATGTCGCTGAGCACGCCGTCGGCCAGGGTGTCGTCGCCCTCCTCGTCGTCCTCGGCGTAGTGCGAACCGGCGTTGTCGAGGCGGGCGGACCCGTCCAGGCGCGGGGCGATGTCGCAGGCGGCCCCGGCGTCCTCGTTGGCGGTGGCGGATTCTGCCATGGCGGCGGGCTGGTCCGTGTCGTGCGCGGTTTTGGCAACCTGACGGACGCAGGCGGGGCCGGCCAGGGTCATGGCGAGCAGCAGCGGCAGAAGGCGGGCGCAGGCGCGGAATAGCGGCGACGGTCCGTTCTTTGTCGTCATGTGCATGGCGGCGTTCGGTGGTGTTTGCGGTGTTGGCGGCTTTGGAGACGAACTTGCCGGGGGCGGCTGCATGCCTGTGGTTTCAGGGGCCTGCGGCCGTCCGGCGTGCGGTGGAACCGGATTATGGACTGTGACTGTGGCGGCTGCGGGAAACGGATGTTTCGCGCCGACGGTTTCTTTGGTGCCAAGAAAACGGCGTTTTGGCAACCCGCTCGTGACGGCGGGCGCAAGCGGGTGGGCGCGTTCCGGAACGATTTCCATACGGAAAAAGGGCTTGTGGCGTTCACCACAAGCCCTTGACCATTCTGGTCGGATGCGCCTCAGCAGGCCAGGGGCGTCCTGGCGGAAGGGAGCGGGCGTATGCGCAGCAGATCGTCGTTCCTGTCGCGCTCGACGATGGACAGGTCGTATGCCGACTGAAGGTTCATCCAGAACGCGGCGCTGGTGCCGAAGAACCGCGCGAGCCGCGCCGCCGTATCGGCCGTGACGCCACGCCGCCGGTGGACGATGTCCGAGATGCGGGTGGCGGGCACGCCCAAGGCCACGGCAAGGGCGTGGGGCGTGATGCCGAGGGGGGACAGGAATTCCTCGCGCAGGATTTCGCCCGGGTGGGTACGGATGCGCATGGTGCCCTCCTTAATGGTAATCGACGATTTCGACTTCGTGGGCGGCGCCGTCCCGCCAGGCGAAGCAGATACGCCACTGATCGTTGATCCGGATGCTGTGCTGCCCTTGCCGGTCGCCCTTGAGCGCTTCGAGGCGGTTGGCGGGGGGAATGCGCAGGTCGTCAAGGCAGGCCGCGGCGTCCAGCATGTCGAGCTTGCGCAGGGCGACGCTGGTGAAGGCGCTGAACCTGCGGGTTGGCGTGCCTTCAAAGATGGCTCGTGTTTCCTTGCACCGGAACGATGCGATCATTGTACGTCCAGCGTTTACCGTTTGGCGTTAAATTAGTCCGCGTGCCTCCGACTGTCAACCCCGGGCCGCATGCAGGCGCCCAACGGAAAAAGGGCTTGTGGCGTTCACCACAAGCCCTTGACCATTCTGGTCGGGATGAGAGGATTCGAACCTCCGGCCTCAGCGTCCCGAACGCTGCGCCTTTGTGTTGATGTGTTGTTTTTATTGTTGTTTTTTTGTGTGGGCACATGGAAAATCCCCATAAAACGCGTCTGGAATGTGCCCAGGGGATGTGCCCAGTTCGAGCGGGATTTCCGGGATGGATTCCACGGCTTCGCGGCGCATGGCTTCCTTCACGTGCTGGTAGTGCTTCAGGACCATGGTGGGGTCGGTGTGCCCCATGTTGGCCGCCACGGCGTTGATGTCCGCCCCGGCATCCAGCGCCAGGGTGGCGAATGCATGCCGCAGGTCATAGGGCCGGATGCGCCGGGTGATGCCCGCGCGTTGGAGCGCCTTGCGCCATCCCGTCTTGATGGATTTCACCGGCTTGCCATTATAGTTGATGATGTGCGTCATGCCTGCCGGGATGTCGATGGCAGCCCATGCGGCAAGATGAGGGCGCAGGGCTGTGGAGATGGGAATATCGCGCCATGCGTCACCGCCCTTGTTAGCGCCCTTCAAGCGGATGATGCCCCGGTCCATGTCCACGTTGGGCCACTGCATCGAAAGCATCTCGCTTGGGCCAACCCGCACCCCCACGTACATGCCCAAAATCACCACGCGCTGGATGTGAGGTTGCCCAGCCTGCATGATCCGCGCGGCTTCGGTTGTGGTTGGCGGTGGAAGTTTCAGCGGTTTGCCCTTGGGAATCTTGATTCCTACCAGGGGATTCTCGGCGATCAATCCCTGTTCGCTGGCCCATGCCAAACCAGACCGAAGAATGGACAGCCTGCGGTGCGCCGTCAATTGCTTCACGCCGCTGGCCATCTGGTCCGACAGGAAGCGGACAAGGTCGTGCCTTGTCAGGCTGGCTATCTCGCGCTTCCCCATGACTTCAAGCACCGGTTTCAGGTGATGCAGGGTGTTCACGAGGTTGATGCCCTTGAAGCCCTTGGCCGCGATGTACAACGCCACGATCTCGCGGACGGTTCCCCCGGTGGGTTCATCCTCGGTATCCGCGAAACTGTCCGGCTCTTCCTTCAGCCTGCGCAGCACGTCCGCATTGAAAATTCGAGCATTCCGCAGCGTTTCGAAACTGCGGGATTCGCGTTTGCCGGTCGTCGGGTTGTTCCAGTAGACCCGATACGGCTTGGTTCTTCCGGGGCGTTTCTGGATGGCCATGCGGCCATCGCTACTGCGTGCGGCGGGTGTCGGTCAAGTCCGTGAACCTGCGGGCCTGCTCGCGGACGGGGAGGTCGAAGATGTCCTGCACGTGCTGCTTCTTCTTGCGAGCGGGCTTCTGTGGTTCGCCGGGGGTCTGACGCAGGATTTCCATGGCCTCGTCGATGTCCTGGATGCGCCAGCGCAGGCCAAGGCCGCGCCCACGCCCCAGGTTGACCACGGGCACGCGCAACTTCGCCAACTGGCGCTTGGCGGCATCTTCGGACTTTAGTCCGAGATACCGTGCGGCGTCAGTTGCACCGATGAGCATGCGCGGTGACCAATCCATGCGGGCCTCGTTTACCTGACAGGGAATGAGGGGGCAAGTGAAAGCATATCGCACTGTTCCATGCGATGCATCGGCGCGTCTTTCACCAGCAAAACCAACCCACGAACCTTACTGCGACCGACACGCTTCCATCCGGCCTTGATGAAGCAGCAGCCTGGGTTGATGCTTTTGATGACATCAGCCATCACTACGCCCCCTTCCCGCCGCATTCGCACTTCTCGACGGCGCCATCGGTTTCGGCCACGCCCGTGCCGTTGCATTCCGAGCAGGGTGTGGTGTCGGCGATGCCGCCCCACCGTCCATCGTCCCGAACGCCGGAGCCGCAGCACGCCTTGCATTCCTTGGCCTCGCGCTCGACCAGCGCGAGGGCAACGTCGAGGGCTTCGTCGAGGGTGTACCGGGTGCGGGCGAGAAAGGCTTCATCTCTGTCCGAAGGGTGAAGCTCGTACTCGAAGCGGCCATCCCGGCTCAACACCATGCGCCCGGCTGCGCCCACGGACCACATCCCGTCCGCTCGCCAGACGACGTGCAGGCGGCCCACGGCGAACTCGCGGGCCATGGACAGGCGTTCGCGTAGCCGGGCGTTCTCGGAGCGGAGGTCAGCGATGCACTTCTCGCAGTTCGGGCACTTCGCCATGTTGTGGCTCACGGTTGATTCGCTACCCGCGTTGTGGCTCACCGATTGCGTATTGTGAGACGCAAGCTCAACGCCCATCGCCAGCCTCCTTCACGATTCGTTCCGCCAGCGCCACGGGGCAGCCGGGGAGATGCGGCAACCTTTCCTGCCCGGCCACCGTGTTGCAGAACTTCGGACACGGGCAGTGGTGCGGGCCGGACAGCAGCGCCCGCGCCAACTCGTCGCGCTCGGCCTTCATGGCCTGGATCAGGCCCGGAAGTTCATCCAGCATGGGCTTGCCGCCCACGCCCATGGCGTCGCGTATCTCGGCCAGGAGGCGCAGCAGGTACGAGTCGTCGGGGGTGGCCTGCGCGTCATTCGTATAGGTCATATCCGGCCTCCTCAAGGGCGTGGGCGTGCGTGGCGCGGTACTGTGTCACCAGACTGTCGTATCGCTTGCGCCCGATTTTGCGATACCTTTTTGCAAGCCATGCACCGCCAGCCTGTTCCACCTCCCGCAGCCACTCCAGCGCCTCCACCCGTTCGCGCAGAGCATCGCGCTCCGCTTCTGTCTCCTTGAGTTTCACATAGCAATAGTCATAGCCGTCGTTGTATGCATCAACGTATTCTTGCTCTTCCACACCCCTACTCCTTCATCGCCGCTTCGAGAACATCGCGTGCGATATCCCGTGCGGTCCACGGGAAACTGTCCATCAAGACCCCGGCTCCCCGCTCCACCATCGCGTCGGTGACGACCGGCGGGGCCATCAGGGCGCGCCACTCGTCGATCAGTATCCGTGTATGCTCAAGCGAGCAGTACCCGCGATCAAGAACGTCATGGATAATCCACTGCACCCCGTTGAGCGCAGGGAATATGCGAGCACCAGCCCCGCATAAACGGCACTTCGGTAAGTCGCTCATCCCCATTTCCTCATGTCCGCGAGCGCGCGGGTCAAGTCCATGGACGCGCGCCTGATGGCCCCGGATTCGCGCGGGGCGTTGTAAGGGTAAGGAGGCGTCTTGTAGTCGCGCCCGTGCTGTTTGGCCCATGCCGCGCGCTCTTCGTCGATGCGCTTCTGCGCGGCCTTGTAGCCCTTGATGCGCTCCAGAAAGCGCTTCGCCTCTGCCTCGGCCCTGTTGATGGCTTCGATCTTCATACCTTCTCCCGTGCATATCTGCTTGCAGGCGCGTTTTTAGCCATGTGTACTTTACTTAATTGTCGGGTACAGGCCCCCGGCGGGGCTATCCGCTTACCCGGCCACGACACTCGCGGGCGGGGTGGCTGCGGCGACGATTCGCAGGGGGTGCGCGTCGCCGCAGCGGGGGCGGGGTTACTTCTTCTGCGTTTTCTCTCCGGTAATCTCGCCCAGCTTCTGCTTCAGCCATTCGTCGGCCAGCCGCGCTGCGGTATCGGGTATGGCGCGCACAGATTCGTTGTTGGCGATGGCGGGAATCACGTAGATTGCGACGGCTTCCTTGGTTGTAGGTACAAAAACTGCCAGCAGCGCGCCAAGGACGGCAACGGTTCCAGCTATGAAACCAGCGCGCACTGCCCGCTGAATTCCTTCGCATAATCCAATCCCTAAACACCCGGCACAGACGGCGAATCCCAATATCCCTAGGAAGACGCCAATCCCAACTATGCCGTCCAACCGCGTCAGCCAGTACATATCGCTCGGCGTCAACATCTCTCACCCCTCCACCGGAAGCACGTACCGCGCGCCGTCTACAGTTTTCGCGGCGACGTTGCCGCGCGTGTCCACTATCCGCTCCCGACGCGTGTCGGGCGTACCGTCGCGCACCGGGTGGCCCCACCACATCCACGGGTAGCACCCGTTCCGGCCCCGCAGCACCACGTCACCGCAGGGTGTGCAGACCACGAGGCCGGGGTGGAGGAGGTTAGAATGGCACATCGTCCATGCCGCCCTCGTCGCCGGTGAACGCCTCGCGCGCACTGGCCGGTTGCTGCTGCCGCGCCGCGCCCCTGTTGCTGGGGGCCTGCGCACGTCCCGTGGCCGGTTCGCTGGCCGGTTGCCCATCGCCGCGCCGGTCAAGGAACTGGACTCGCTGAGCCTTGATTTCGGTGGAGTAGCGGTCCTGGCCGCTCTGGTCCTGCCACTTGCGGGTTTGCAGGCTACCTTCGACGAACACGAGGCTTCCCTTGCCAAGGTGGTTCGCGCACGCCTCGGCGGGCCTGTTGAACACCACCACAGTGTGCCACTCCACGCGGTCTACCTTGTTGCCGTCGCGGTCGGTATACGACTCGTCGGTGGCGACGCGCAGGTTGCAGATGGGGGAGCCGGTTGGGGCATAGCGAATCTCTGGATCGCGCCCCAGTCTCCCAATTATGTGGACGGAGTTAAGCACGGGCTACCTCACAACCAGGTGTTGGCGTTCTTCGATGTGCGCGCCGGGGACTTCCGCCCCGTCCGACAGCGCCCGTTCAATATCCGCACGACGCGGCTGATAGATGGTCGTGGTCACTTCGTCGCGCAGCGCTTCGGGCAGCGCGGCGGCGTCGTCTACCACCAGCACAGCGCGAGTCTGCACGCCAATTGACGACGTGTTGCCCTTGATCTTGTCTCGCCCGGCCTCGACCATCACCGCGAGGTAGCGCGCACGCATATGCTCTACGGCACGCTCAACGCTGGTGCGGCGGGAGTTTACGCGCTTCTCCTCGCTCCTGAGAAATTCCACGCGGGCCTTCTCGCGCCGCAGCACAGCCGCGAAGGCGTCCACCTTGTCGGCCTCGGCGGTGGCGAGTTCTGCCAGATACTCGTCGATCTGCGCCCGCTGTTCGTCCGTCAGTTCCGCGCCGTCTTCCACGGCGTCCAGCACGTTGCGGATTTCCGCCTGTATGTCGCGCATCGTGGGCATGCCTTACTCCTTGATGGCGTCGAGGAATTCCTTCACCTCGGCGTCGGTCAGTTCGTTGCTGGTGCTGATGGTGCGCGCAAAGAATTGCGACAGTTCCGACAAGATGGCGGTGCGCTTTGCTTCGGCGTCCGGTGCCGCGGCGTGGCGCTTGCCCATAGCGGCTTGGAACGCCTTGCGCAGCGCCTGATTCATCGGGGGCTGTGCGGCTCGTGCGTCGTCGCGCTGCTGTTGCACGTCGCGCTTCTTTGCCCGCGCCCCGGCACCCTCTGCGTCGTCGTCGTCTTCGGACACCACGCCAAGCATTGCCGACAGGCTGTAGCGGCGCGCGTAAGTGATGGCGCTTCCGTATCCCTGCGGGTCCGCCTTGGGCACCGGCAGGGCGCACTCGCCAGCGATCCACTGCCCGCTGGTATGCGTCAGCAGAGTGCGCACGCACGCCTTGCCGTCGTCACGCGGAACCATGGTCTGGACGACGGCCAGCCCGTGCTTCGGCAGTTCGTCGCGTACAGCGGCCCACACGGCTGCGAGGTCCGCGTAGCGGTTGCGCAGGTGCGGATTCTGCGCGTTCTTGGCGGCGGGGGGGATAGCGGCCTGCGCCGTGGCTATGGCGGCGGCGATTTCCTGGATATTGTCGCTTTGGCACTGCATGGCAGCCTCACGAAAAGTCGGTTATGTCGTGTTCTTCCAGCGCTTTTCGGCGTTCCTCGTCGCGCACGCTGCGCGGGGTGTCTTCGGTGTCCATGGGGTTACTCGTGGGTGAAGTATTCGGCGAGGATGGACCAGTCCTGTTCGCGCCAGTTGATGTAATCCCACTCCTGCTGTTCGCGCAGTGCGCCTCCGCCAAGCGTCCACCGCGCGATAGTTCGATCTGTCGTCCACCGCATGTTCTACCCATCCATCCCTTCAAGCTCTTCCTTCAACGCCGCGATCTGCGCGCGTATCTCATCGCGCCGCGCCGCGCTGGGGTCCACCTGCTCCAGGTACGGCGTGGGGTCGGGAGGCATGGGCAGGATGATGTCGCCGGGCATGGCGTATGGCACGCGCACCCAACCGTTTTTTCCCCAGCGCAAAGATTCGCCATGCACGCCGCCCTTCACCACCCGCGGCGCGAACTCGATGAACATGCGGCACTCGCCGGGCTGGAGGTCGGGAAAGTTATCATAGAACTCCGCGTGCCTCGTTGACCCGTCGCAATACCACATTCCGTGGTCCAAAGTCGGACGTGATGAGTAAATCCATATTTCCCCATCCTCATCCCTCGCCACCCACAGCATCCTCGGCTTATCGCTCATGGCTACGCCACCTCGCCGTTAACATAAGTGTTGATGTAAACATCGTCGCCTGCGGACACGATTATCTCCCGCGCGTCGGTGGTGACCAGCTTGTAGCGGGTGCTGCCCCTGCCGTTGTTCGTCGTGATCGTGGACATGATGCCTCCGGTGGTTTCCGTCTACCGCGCGAAAAACTGCGTGAACTCGTTGTGCCCGTACCGGCCTTTGGTCAGTTCGCAAATTTCCCGAATGGTGTACTGCGCCTTGACCACGGACAGGCTTTCCACAAATCCGCGCGTGCCCGCTGCGCACGCACCGGTGATGACGCGGTAGGCTTCGATGGCCTGTTCCAGGGGCAAAGTGCTGTCCATGGTGTGCTCGGCGTAGAGGCTCTTATCCCGGCTGCCGATCTTGTAGAGCAGGTCATCCTTGGCCGCTTTCAGCGTGTCGCCGTGCGACCACTTCCCGTGCCCGTCCGTGACGATATAGGTGATCTTCTTCTCACCGATGCCACGGGCCTTCCAGACATTCCCCTTGCGGGACAGCACTTCGGAAAAGATGCCGTCCACGCTGACGTACTTTCCGCCCCGCCAGGATAGGATGAAGTTCTCGGGGAACGATTTTTCGCGGACCCTACGGGCGTTCTCTTCCGTGACGCCCGTGCCCCGGAGGTCGAGGTAGCCGCCCACGGTCAGGTTGTCCGGCAGGGCCGTGACGCCCGTGCCCCGGAGGTAGAGGGAGCCGCCCACGGTCAGGTTGTCCGGCAGGGCCGTGACGCCCGTGCCCCGGAGGTCGAGGGAGCCGCCCACGGTCAGGTTGTCCCGCAGGGCCGTGACGCCCGTGCCCCGGAGGTAGAGGGAGCCGCC
>NZ_JBAIYT010000032.1:0-47963 GCF_036763125.1 Nitratidesulfovibrio sp. 1201_IL3209 | reverse complement strand
TAAAAGGTGGTTCCTCCCTCCCCCGGACCCCCTCCCTCCTCCACCAAAACTTTTCAATTGGCTATATCGGGACGGCCCAAGGGGGCCAACCCCCTTCCCCCGGATATTTCCCGCTCAGTACTTCTGGTCGCGGTGCCAGGCCCAGGCGGTCTCGATGATCTCGCGGATGTCGGTGATCCTGGGGGTCCAGCCCAGTTCCCTGCCCGCCAGCGTGCTGTCGGCCACCAGCCGGGCCGGGTCGCCTTCGCGGCGCGGCCCCACGGTGAAGGGCACCTCGCGCCCGGTCACCCGTGCCGCCGCGTCGATGACCTGGCGCACGGTGAACCCCTGCCCGTTGCCGAGGTTGCAGTGCAACGCGACCTTCTCGCCTGGTTCCGCCGTCAGCCCGTCCTTCAGGGCCGTCGTGCCCACAGGGGCCGCCAGCAGCCTGTCCAGCGCGGCCAGGTGCGCGTCGCACAGGTCGTTGACGTGGATGTAGTCGCGCACGCAGGTGCCGTCCGGGGTGTCGTAGTCGCTGCCGAACACGGTGAGCGCGGGGCCGGTGCCCAGCACCGCGCGCAGGATGTTGGGAATGAGGTGCGTTTCCGGCGAATGCGATTCGCCGATGCCGCCCGCCCGGTCCGCCCCGGCGGCGTTGAAATAGCGCAGCGCCGCCGAGCGCAGCCCGTAGGCCGTGGCGTGGTCCGCCAGCATGCGCTCCACCATCAGCTTGGACGCGCCGTAGGGGTTCACCGGGGCCAGCGGATGCGTCTCGGCGATGCGCTCGGTGACCGGGTTGCCGTACACCGCCGCCGTGGACGAGAACACCAGCCGCAGCACGCCCGCCTCGCGCATGGCGTCCAGCAGGTTCAGGGTGCCGGTGACGTTGTTGGCGTAGTACGGCGCGGGGTCGCGCACCGATTCGCCCACCAGGCTGCGGGCCGAAAAGTGCATCACCGCGTCGAAGCTGTGTTCCGCGAACACCCGGCGCAGGGCCTGGAGGTCCAGCAGGTCGCCGCGCACCAGGTCGCAGTCCGGGGCGGCGGCGTCCACGGCGTCGGCGTGGCCGGTGGAAAGGTTGTCGAAGATCACGGGCGTGCAGCCGCGCGCCACCAGCGCCCGCACCATGTGCGAGCCGATGTAGCCCGCACCGCCGCAGACAAGCACGTTGCAGATGGGTGTTTCGCCCATGGTTCCTCCTGGAGCGCCCCGGAAGGCCGCTCCGTGGCCGGAACGGGGCATCCTTGCCCCATGCCGCCGTTTTCTCTATTCTTGTCCCGATGCCGACGCACCGGCCACGCGCGCGCATCCCGCCAGCGCCACCGCCCGCGGGCATGCGCTGCACTGGCGGAACGGCGGCGCGCACGCGACGCATGCCGGGGGCGCAACGCCCGCGCAACATGCCGTCAGCCAAGGAGAACCTAACACATGCGGCAACGGATGCAACCACACGGCGCCATCTTTCCGCCCTGCCGCGCCGCGCCTGCGGCGCAGGCCCCCGTCCGGCCTGCCCGGCCTGCCCGGCGCACCCGGCCCATTGGACCGGGCCGCCGCGCGCTGGCCGGACTTGCCCTGGCCTGCCTGGCCGCGCTGCTGTTCCTGTCGGCGTCCGCCCCCGCCACGGCCGGGCCGCGCACCGACGACGACCTGAAGCAACTGGTCGACCAGTTGCTGGAAACCGGGGTCAAGCCCGACGCCATCCCCGCCCTGTACCGCCCGGAATACACCACCACCATCAGCGCGGCCCTCAGCCTGGAAGACCCGGAACCGGTCTTCGTGGTGAACCTGCCCGACGGCCCGCGCATCTACCCCCAGCGCATCATGGTCTGGCACGAGGCGGTGAACGAGGTGGTGGGCGACGCCACCTACTGCATCACCTACAGTCCGCTGACCGGGGTGGTGGCCGCCTACAGGGGGCAGGCAGGCAGGTTCATGACCACCTTCGGCGTGGACGGCCGCCTGCTGTACAACAACACCGTGCTGTTCGACAGGGCCACCGGCAGCCTGTGGTCGCAGCTGCTGGGCATTTCCATCGACGGCCCCCTGCGCGGCAAGGTGCTGCAACGCGTCCCCGCGTGGTGGACCACCTGGGGCATGGCCCGCGCCGCCCTGCCCGACGCCAGGGTGCTGGCCACCCCCACCGGCATCCGCCGCTCGTACGGCAAGGACCCCTACGGCTCGTACCTGCTGCCCGGCACCTACTACGAGGACGAGCGCATCCTGCACCCCGTGCCCAGGCTGGACCGCCGCATGAAGCCCAAGACGCCCATCCTCGGCGTGGACATGCAGGGCCAGCAGGTGGCCATCGACACCGCCGCCGTGCGCAAGGACGGCATCGCCAACATCGAGCAGGGTCCCACCCCGCTGCTGGCCGTGGTGGACCGGCGGCTGGACGTGATCCGGGTGTACGACCGCATGGTGTGGGGCAAGCCCGCCACCTTCGCGCTCGGGAAGGGCAACCCCAACCGCCTGGTGGACGCCGAGAGCGGCAGCGAATGGTCCATGGACGGCAAGGCCGAGTCCGGGCCCATGAAAGGCGCCGTGCTGAACGAGGTGGTGGCCGTGAACGCCATGTGGTTCGCCTGGTCCGCCTTCCACCCCGCCACCCTCATCGTGCCGGGCGCGGATGCGTGGCCCGCGCAGCCCAAGCCCCGGCTGGACGTGCCGGGGCTGGCCCCGTTCCAATGAGCGCGCCCGGCTCGCTGCGCTGCGCGGGCGTGGCCGTGCGGGCCGTGGTGTTCGACTTCGACGGCACCCTGGCCGCGCCCACACTGGACTTCGGCGTCATGCGCCGCGCCGTGGCCGAGGCCATGCGGAGGCATCTGGAGCCGTCGCAGCGCCCGAACCTGCCGAACCTGCCGAGTCTGCCGGACCTGCCGGTGATGGACCTGCCGGCAATGGAGTGGATCGGCCACGTGACGGCCCTGCTGGAACTCCACGGCCGCCGCGCCGACGCCGCAGCCCTGCACGCCGACGCCCACGCCGCCATCCGCCGCGTGGAGGTGGAGGCCGCCGCGCGGGGCAGCCTGTTCCCGTTCACCCGCCCCATGCTGGCCGGGCTGGCCGCCATGGGCGTGCCCGTGGCCATCGTGACCCGCAACTGCCCCGAAGCGGTGCGGGCCGTGTTCCCCGACGTGGACGCGCTGTGCCCCTGCCTGCTCACCCGCGACGACGTGCCCAGCGTCAAGCCCGACCCGGACCATCTGCTGCGCGCGCTGGGCATGCTGGGCCGCGCGCCCGGCGAAGCCCTGATGGTGGGCGACCACCCCATGGACATCGTGACCGGGCACCGCGCGGGCACCCTGACCGCCGGGGTTGCCAGCGGCGAAAGCCCGGCCCGGGCGCTGCACGACGCCGGGGCGCACGTGGTGGCTGCGGACTGCGGGGAACTGATGGCCGGACTGGGCCTGGCGGGGACTGGTCTGACGGGGATTGGGCTGGCGGGAGCGGAGCCGGACGGGCAGGAATAGGGGATACAGCCAGCGGGACGCGCGTCCGGCCCGCGCCCCGTCATCCGACCCCTCGCACCAGCACACCTCGTTGCGCTGTCCCGCGGGGCGGCCTAAGATGGAACATCCGGCCCCGGCCGCAACGATCCGCAGGAGACCACGCCATGACCGTCACGCCCTCCGGCATTTCCGCCACCCGCGCCGCGCTTCCGAAAACCGCCGTCCTTGCGCTGCTGCTCCTTGCCGCCCTGTGCGCCGCATGCGCCGGGCGGGCCTGCCCCCCGCGCGAAAGCTGCACCAAGCCGGTGTTCGAACGGGTCCAGAACAAGGCCGTCAGCGCCGGGCAGCAGGCCGTGGTGCAGGGCCTGCTGGGCGTGCTGACCGGCACGGCCACGGGACCGAAATTCACCGGCGAGGGGGTGCGGCTGGACATGTACCGCGCCTTCGACGACGCCTTCACCGAAGAGGGCTACTCCCTCGACGCCACCCTGCGCGAATTCCTGGGCAAGCACGAGGACACCGCCTACTACCGCGACGCCCTGACCTCCGGCCTGGTGCCGCTGCTGGCAACGCCGCTGTCCATCCTGCGCGTAGCCGACGCCCGCCAGCGCCTGCTGGCCGAAGGCCGGGTGACCCAGCCAACGCTGGACCTGGTGGCCGCCGTACCCGCCTCCGCCACCGGAGAGGGCACGGCGAAGCAATGAAGATGGGCGGGCAGACGACGGCGTGACGCCCGCCGACGCATTTCCCCTGCAACGCGAAACGCCCGGCTTCGGCCGGGCGTCGTGCGTTGTGCGTGGAGGAAAAGGGAATCTGCGCGGCGTGCCTGTCAGCCCGCGTGCCGTCACCCTGCCCGGCTGTTCCGCTCCGCCAGCAGCAGCGCCCCGGCGCCGCCCAGCAACCGCTCCCGCCGGATGACCGTCAGCCCGGCCCGGTGCGCCAGCCCTTCCACACCCCCACGGGCCATGAACCCCCGGAAGTTGCGATAGTGCTCCGCCCCGGCCAGCCGTTCCGGCAGGTGCACGAACAGGACGGCGGGCAGGTCCAGGTTGCGCTCCGCCAGCCGGTAGTCGGCCAGCAGCACGCGCGGGGCCACACGCAGGGCTTCGGCCAGGGCCGCGTTGCCGGTGGCCTCGGGCATTTCGTGCAGGGCCAGCGACAGCACCACCGCGTCGAAGCTGCCGTCCGCGAAGGGCAGCGCGCGCGCGTCGGCGCGCAGCAGGGGAAGACGGTGGGGAGACGCATGGGAGGGTTCCACCGGCGGGCAACCGCCCCCGCCGCGCGGTCCGCCACCACTGGACGCAGCCCTCTCGCACGGCCGGGCCACGCGGGTGGCGGCCCGCGCCGCGCCCAGCATGGCCGGGGAAAGGTCCGCGCCCACGCAGGCCAGGCCCGCGCCGCGCAGCACCGCGCACTGCCGCCCGGTGCCGCAGCAGGCGTCCAGCACCCGCAGCAGCCCTTCGGCGCGGCAGACATGGGCAACGGTCCGGCGAACCCCGTCCAGCGCGGGGTTCAGCAGCAGGTCGTACCATTCCGCGATGCGGGCGTAGGGATCGGCGGTCATGAGGGCTCCGAAGGGTTCGGGGGGAGAGCGGGGCAGGCTCCCGGAAGCGACAGGGCGCGCGGGAACTCGCGCCGGGCCGCCCGGCGCGTTACGGGGCTACGGGCTTCGGCGTTTCCGGCTTATCGGCCGCCATGCCGGGGCGGCAGTCCGCCGCGTCCCGGTCGTCGTGCAGGGCGGCCAGCACCCGGCAGCGCAGTTCGGCCATTTCCGGCACCATTTCGGGAGACGGCAGCCACGCCAGCAACCGCTCCACCCGGCCGGATTCCCGCAGCAGCCTGCGCGAGGCGGCAAAGCCCAGGTCGAAGCTCCAGCCGCACAGCAGGATGCGGAAATCGTTCATGCAGCGCATGTCCGCGTAGCTGGCAAGACGCCCCGAACGCACCGCGTCCAGCACGGCGGGGGTCCATGCTCCTTCCGTTTCCGGCAGGTGCAGCACCACCACTTCGTCGCGGGGGCCGCCGGGCTGCATGTGCGCGGCCAGCACCCGGAAGATGTCCAGCTTGTCGGCGTCGCGCACCACCCGGGTCACCTGCCGGACGCGCGGCGAAACCCCGGCCGGAATGGCGAAGCGGTTGTGCAGCACCACGGCGCAGGCGGCCAGACGGCGCACGGCCGGGGACTCGTCGGCCAGGGGGCGTTCCTCGTGCAGCACCCGGCCGCCCAGCAGGCCGTGGTTGGCCGAACGCGCGTCGCTGAAGGTGTGCCAGCGCCGGTACTGCGGAAACCGCCCGATATCGTGGTACAGCGCGCCCAGCAGCGCCGCGCGGGCACTGACCACGTCCATGGCGCCTTCCGCCGCGGCCTCGGCCACGATGGTCCGGGCGCCCGCCAGCACCAGCAGGGAATGCTCGCGCTTGAGTTCGATGTGCGAGTCGTTGTCCGCGTCGCCGGTCAGGAAGCGGTCCACGTACTGGCCGAACCACGCCTCGTGCCGGGAAATGTCGCGTGCGGCGTCCATGCTCACCGCCGGTCCCCGTCGGGGGACGCGGATACCGCCGAGTCCGGCACCGACCGCGCCGCGTCCGTCCTGTCCGTCCTGTCCGCCCCGACGGCCTGCGCCGACAACTCTTCGGCGCGCCGGGCTTCCTCGCGCCGGGCCTCGTCGTTCCAGCGGTCCCAGGCCGGGTCGCGGAACATCCCCTTCGGCCCGTACAAAAAGCGCAGGAACCAGATGATGGCCCCGAAAAAGCCGATGATCAGGACGTACTGCCCCGCCTTGTCCAGAAACAGCGCCCCCAGCCCGCCCGCGTCCATCGCTGCGGTGGTCGCTGCGGTGGCCGCTGTGGCCGCATGGGCCATGGTCACGTCGAACACGCCAACCTCCTGTGCCGCCCGCTGGCTGCGGCGGCAGCCGTGGTTGTACGCATTCCCTCCCGGCCGGGCAAGCCGCGCCGCGTGCGGCGGCGGCATCCATCCCCCGCCGCTCCCTGGCCCGCTCCCCGGCCCGCTCCCCGGCCCGCGCGTCCGGTCCCCCACTCCGCCGTTGTGAGTGCGCCCCCCTTCTGCTAGGGTGTGTCATCCCCGTCACGGCACCGCCGCCGTCCTTTCCCTCTGAAACGGACGCGGCAACCATCCGTATTCACACGCGAACAGACAGACGGCCAGCCATCGCGCCCGCGCGGCCCGGCCTGCGCCGCCCTGTCGGGAACACGCCCAATCCCCATGTCCGATTTCGTCCATCTGCATTGCCATACCGAATACAGCCTGCTCGACGGGGCCATCCGCCTGAAGGACCTCTGCGCCAAGGCGGTGGACTTCGGCATGCCCGCCGCCGCCATCACCGACCACGGCAACCTCTACGGCGCGGTCTACTTCTACAACACCTGCAAGCAGTTCGGCATAAAGCCGGTCATCGGCTGCGAGGTCTACGTGGCCAACGACCACACGGACAAGACCTCGGAACTGGCCCGGGTGCGCCACCATCTGGTGCTGCTGGCGCGCACCACCGAAGGCTACCACAACCTGGTCAAGCTGGTGACCCACGGCTTCCTGCACGGCTTCCACTACAAGCCGCGCGTGGACATGGACCTGCTGCGCCAGTATTCGGGCGGCATCACCGCCCTGTCCGCCTGCCTGGCCGGGCAGGTGCCGCGCGCGCTCATGCGCGGCACCATGGACGATGCCATCCGCATCGCCCGCGAGTACGAGGCCATCTACCCTGGCCACTACTACCTGGAATTGCAGTCCAACGGCCTGAAGGAACAGGACGAGCTGAACGAAAAGCTGCTCGAACTCGCCCACCACACCGGGCTGCCCCTCGTCGCCACCAACGACTGCCACTACCTGGAAGCCGGCGACGTGGAAGCCCACGACGTGCTGCTGTGCATCCAGACCCAGGCCAAGGTGGACGACGAGCGCCGGATGCGCTTCGAGACCAAGGAACTGTACTACAAGTCGCCGGAGGAAATGGAAAAGGCGTTCGCCCGCGTGCCCGACGCCGTAGCCAACGCCGGGCGCATCGCCGCCGAGTGCGAACTGAAGTTCGAGTTCGGCAAGTACGTCTTCCCCGTGTACGCCCTGCCCGAGGGCATGACCCTGGAGGACGAGTTCCGCCGCCTCTCGCGCGAAGGGCTGAAGCGCCGCCTGGAACGCCACCCCAACCGCGACACCCTCGACCACGACCTGTACTGGAAGCGCCTGGAACTGGAACTGGACGTCATCGGCCAGATGGGCTTTCCGGGCTACTTCCTCATCGTGCAGGACTTCATCAACTGGGCCAAGGACAACGGCATTCCCGTGGGTCCGGGGCGCGGTTCCGCCGCCGGTTCGCTGGTGGCGTGGTCGCTGCGCATCACCAACCTCGACCCCATCCCGTACAACCTGCTGTTCGAGCGCTTCCTGAACATCGAGCGCGTGTCCATGCCCGATATCGACGTGGACTTCTGCGAACGCCGCCGGGGCGAGGTCATCAGGTACGTGGGCGAGAAGTACGGCGAGGACATGGTGGCGCAGATCACCACCTTCGGGAAGATGAAGGCGAAAGCGGTGGTGCGCGACGTGGGCCGCGCCCTGGGCATGACCTTTGCCGAGACCGACCGCATCGCCAAGCTGGTGCCCGAAGACCTGAAGATGACGGTCAAGAAGGCCATCGACGCGGAACCGGACCTGGCCGCGCTGTACAAGACCGACCCGCAGATCCGCAAGCTGCTGGACGTTTCCATGCGGCTGGAAGGGCTGTCGCGCCACGCCTCCACCCACGCGGCGGGGGTTGTGGTGTCGGACAGGCCCATGCGCGAATACCTGCCGCTGTACCGGGGAAAGAAGGGTGAAATAGTCACCCAGTTCGACATGAAGATGGTCGAGAAGGTCGGGCTGGTGAAGTTCGACTTCCTGGGCCTGCGCACCATGACCCTGGTGCAGGATTCGCTGGACGAGATCGCCCGGCAGGGCAAGACCCCGCCCGACCTCGACAACCTGGCCCTGGACGACGCCGAGACCTACGAACTGTACTCGCGCGGCGACACCGACGGCATCTTCCAGGTGGAAAGTTCGGGCATGCGCCAGTACCTGCGCATGCTGAAGCCATCCTGCTTCGACGACGTCATCGCCATGCTGGCCCTGTACCGGCCCGGCCCGCTGGGCTCGGGCATGGTGGACGAATTCATCAAGCGCAAGCACGGCGAACTGCCGGTCACCTACCCCCTGCCCCAGTTGGAAGACTGCCTGCGCGATACCTACGGCGTCATCGTGTACCAGGAACAGGTGATGCAGATCGCCCAGATCGCGGCGGGCTACACCCTTGGCGGCGCGGACCTCTTGCGCCGGGCCATGGGCAAGAAGAACGCCGACGAGATGGCCCAGCAGCGCGTCATGTTCGTGGAGGGCGCGCAGAAGAACGGCGTGCCCAAGGCCAAGGCCGACGAAATCTTCGACCTGATGGAAAAGTTCGCGGAGTACGGTTTCAACAAGTCGCACAGCGCCGCCTATGCCCTGATCTCGTACTACACCGCGTTCCTCAAGGTGCACTTTTCCACGGAATTCATGGCCGCCCTGCTCACCTCGGAAATGGGCAACCAGGACAAGCTGCTGAAATACGTGGCCGCGTGCAAGGACATGGGCATCGCCGTGCTGCAACCCAACGTGCAGGCCAGCCGCCGCGAGTTCACCGTGCACGAGGGGGCCATCGTCTTCGGCCTTGGCGGCATCAAGAACGTGGGCGACGAAGCCATCCGCGAAATCGTGGACGCCCGCGAGCAGGGCGGGGTGTTCGCCTCGCTGCTGGACCTGTGCGTGCGCGTGAACCTGCGCAAGGTGACCAAGCGCGTGCTGGAAAGCCTGATCAAGGGCGGCGCGTGCGATTGCCTTGGCTGCACCCGAGCGGGCATGCTGGCCGCCCTGGACAACGTGGTCAGCAAGGCCCAGAAACGGTTGAAGGACAAGGAATCCAACCAGGTATCCCTGTTCACCATGGTGCCGGAAGAGCCCGCCGTGTGCCCCGGCATCGGCTTCGACTGCGAGGAGCAGCAGGCCCAGGAATGGGACGACGACCAGAAACTGCGCTTCGAGAAGGAGGCGCTGGGCTTCTTCCTGACCAGCCACCCGCTCCAGCCCTACCGCAAGGAATTGTTCCGCCTGCGCCTGACCCCGCTGGACGAGACGCGGGACATGGCCCCCGGCATGTCGCTGAAGACCGCCGTGCTGGTCACCGGCATCAAGGAGCACATGACCAAGAAGGGCGCGCGCATGGCCTTCCTGCAGGTGGAAGACCTGACCGCCTCGGGCGAGTGCGTGTTCTTTCCCGAAGCCTACGCCGAATTTCGCGAACTGCTGAAGTCCGACCAGCCGCTGCTGCTGGAGGCCACCATCAGCAAGCAGCAGAACGACGACGGCGGCAGGAACGGCAACGGGGGCGGCGACGGCATGTCCGGCTTGCCCGGCATGTCGGACGAGGACGACGACACCCCGCGCGAAATCAAGCTGATGGGCGAAAAGGTCATGCCGCTGGCCCGCGCCTGCGGCGCCAGCGACCAGCCCGTGACCATCGACATGCCCCTGCTCCGCGTGGAACCCGCCAGCCTGGCCGCCCTGCGCGCCATCCTGGAGCGGCATCGCGGCCCGGTGCCGGTCAACGTGCGCCTGGTGGTGGACGAAGCCGAATGCCTGTTGCAGTTCGGCCCGCAGTGGATGGTGCAGCCCGGCCCCGCCTTCGAGACCGATATCGCCCACTGGACCGAGGGCCCCGAGTAGGACCGTTTCCGCTCAGAAACAGCCCCTGGCAAGACCTGTTCCTTACGTTTTCCGGCCTCACCGCCTTGCGGGGCTTGCCCCAGGAGACACACCGTGAAGAAATCCATCTGGCGGCTGACCGTGCGCTCGGAATTCTGCGCCTCGCACGCGCTGCGCCATTACGAAGGCAAATGCGAATCCATGCACGGCCACAACTTCGCCGTGGAAATGGTGGCCGAGGGCGACCGCCTGACCGGCGACACCGAGATCGTGCTCGACTTCAAGGTGCTGAAGCGCGAACTGAACGTGGTGCTCGACACCCTGGACCACAAGAACCTCAACGAGGTGGCCCCGTTCGACACCGTGAACCCCTCGTCGGAGAACCTTGCGCGGCACATCTGGCAGCAGCTGGCCCCGCGCCTTGGGCCGCACGGGGTGCGGCTGCACGCCGTCACCGTGTCGGAAAAGGCCGCCCAGTCGGCCACCTACATGGAAATCGAGGAATAGCCGCCCGGCACGGCGTGCCGCCCGTGTCCATGCGAACGGTGCGAACGGTGCGAACAGTGCGAACAGGCGGCGCGCGCCCGGCCCCGCCCCGTGCGCGTGCCGGTGTGCCCCGGATATGCGGAATGACGCCCATGCCCCATGGGGGATTCCCCATCGGCCCCACCCCTTCCCCCACAGCCCATGCGCCGCATGCGTCCACCCCCCTGAATCGGATATGCCCATGTTCGACGCCTTCGACTTCCGCACCGCCTTCGAAATCGCCCTGCCGCTGTTCCTGATCATGGACCCGGTGGGCAACGCCGCCATGTGCATCGGCATGCTGCGCGAACACAGCGAGGCGCGGCAGCGCGCCATCCTGCGGCGCGAACTGCTGTTCGCGCTCGGCGTCATCCTGGGCTTCCACGCGCTGGGCGACGCGCTGCTCGGCATGCTGGAGATCGAACAGTCCACCCTGCGCCTGTCCGGCGGGCTCATCCTGTTCATCATCGCCATGAAGATGGTCTTTCCCCCGCAGGAAGGCGACACCGAGGCCGTGGCCCACGATCCGTTCATCGTGCCCATCGCCGTGCCGCTCATCGCCGGGCCGTCGCTGCTGGCGGCGGTGATGGTCTTTGCCCGGCAGGCCCAGGGCGGCATGATGGCCCAGGTCAACGTCCTGGCGGGTGTCCTGATGGCCTGGGCGGGCACCGCCGCCATCATGGCCTTCACGCCCGACATCGCGCGCCTGCTGGGGGCACGCACCATGCGGGCCATGGAACGGCTGATGGGCCTTGTGCTCATCCTGATGGCGGTGCAGATGCTGGAAAACGGGATACGGCTGTTCGTAACGTCATTGTAACGTCATTACAAGATCACCGTAGTACTTTCGCCCTTTCTGTATGTGGCGCACCCTGTTCACGAGTGCGCCACTTCTGTTTTCCCCCATATCCCAGGTAGTACCCGCATTTCTTGACACACCGCACGACATGGGCCTACATCTTGTACAAGATGGAAATATTGCATCGCAGGGAGGAATCATGAACGCGAAAAGCGTCGCTCCGGTGTTCATCATCTCGGTCATGCTGGCCGTCATCGCGGCATTCGCCACCATCATATACTACGTGACGAGTTCCTCGTACCGTATGTCGCTGGAGCTTGAACAGCACGCCATGGAGCAGGCAGGAGAAGGTGCGCGCGATGCGCTTTCGCTGTACGTGCAGAACTTCACCGGCACCATCAACCAGCTCTCCAAGCAGCGCCTGGTGCTGGAAGCGCTGACCGGCGACGCCGCCACCGCCCAGAACCGGCTGAAGGACGTGGTGCGCGGCGACCGCAACATCTGGTCGGTTCTCGTGTTCGACGACCAGGGCATCATCCGTGCGGGCATCAATGCCGACATGGAAGACCTGACCGGCGGCAAGCGCGGCGACCGCGACTACTTCAAGGCGGTCATGGCCGGGCAGGACACCTTCATCGGCAAGTCCATCATCACCGCCAGGTCCGGCGGCGGCAACATGTTCATCTTCGTGGCGGTGAAGGCCATCCGCGACGTGAGCGGCAAGGTCATCGGCGGGGTGGGCATCTTCCCCCGCTGGGAAAACTTCACCTCCGTCTTCGTCAGCGGGCTGCGCTTCGGGCAGCGCGGGTACGGCTTCATGCTGGACGGCAGCGGGCGCCTCATCGCCCACCCCGACAAGGAGATGATGCTCAAGGACCTGACCGAGCACGAATTCGCGCGCACCGCCCTGTCCATGAAGAACGGCAACGCGTTCTACGACTGGAAGGGCGAACGCAAGTACCTGACCGTCACCACCGAACCCGTCACCGGCTGGCTGGTGTGCATGAGCGCCTATACCGACGAACTGGCGGGCACGGCCATCGCCCAGCGCAACACCCTGCTGGGCATCGGCGCGGCGGCGCTGCTGGTGCTGGCGGGGGTGATATCGCTGCTGGTGCGGCGGCTGGTGGCCCGCCCGGTGGCGGACATGGAAGCCTACACCCGCGCCGTGGCGGGCGGCGACCTGAAGACCGTGCTGCACGATGGCTTCAAGTACGAATTCCGCAGCCTGGGCGACAACGTGCGCACCATGGTGGGCGAACTCAAGAACAAGCTGGGCTTCGCCCAGGGGCTGCTGGACGGCATCACCCTGCCCTGCGTGGTGGCCGGGCCCGACCAGCGGGTGCTGTTCGTCAACCGCGCCACCCTCGACTACATGCAGATCGAGGGCGACCCGCAATCCTTCACGGGCGTGCCGGTGGGGCGCATCTTCCACGCCGACGACAACCACCCCACGGTCATCGGCACCTGCATGACCGAACGACGCGCCCATCGCGGCGTGCAGGTGGAACTGGCGGGCCGCAAGGGCGCCAGGCTGTACGCCAGCGTGGACGCCGCGCCCATGTACGACCTGGACGGCACGCTCATCGCCGGATTCGCCCTGGTTGCCGACCAGACGGACATCAAGACCCAGCACGCCCGCATCGAGGAGCAGAACGAGCGCATCGCCCGCGCCGCGGTGAAGGCCGACGAGGTGGCCAACATGCTGGCCTCGGCCTCGGAACAGCTGGCCGCGCAGATCGAGCAGTCCGCGCGCGGCAGCGACGAGCAACGCAGCCGCACGGCCGAAGCGGCCGCCGCCGTGGAGGAAATGAACGCCGCCGCCGTCAGCGTGGCGCGCAACGCCACGGAAACCGCCGAACTTGCCGATTCCGCCCGCTCGCAGGCCCAGGAGGGCGCACGGCTGGTGGGCACGGTGGTGGACACCATCAACGCCATCAACGGCAAGGCCGAGACGCTCAAGGCCGACATGACCGAACTGGGCAGGCAGGCCGACGGCATCGGCCAGATCATGAACGTCATCGCCGACATCGCCGACCAGACCAACCTGCTGGCCCTGAATGCCGCCATCGAGGCGGCCCGCGCCGGGGACGCCGGGCGCGGCTTCGCCGTGGTGGCCGACGAGGTGCGCAAGCTGGCCGAAAAGACCATGACCGCCACCAACGAGGTGGGCAACTACATCCGCTCGGTGCAGCAGAGCGCGCGGGCCAATATCCAGAGCACCGAGGACACCACCGCCGCCATCGTGGACTGCACGCGCACCGCCAATCTTTCCGGCGATTCGCTGCGCAGCATCGTGGGCCTGGTGGAACACACCTCGGACAACGTGCGGACCATCGCGGCGGCCAGCGAGCAGCAGTCCGCCGCCAGTGAGGAAATCGGGCGCGGCACCGAGGACATCAACCGCATCGCCTCGGAAACGGCGGAGGCCATGGGCCAGTCCTCGCAGGCCGTGACCGAACTGGCCCGGCTGGCCGTGGAACTGAAGGGGATCATCACGGAGATGCGGGCGTAGCGGTGACACTCTTTTAAATCTACCACCGCTTACGCAACGACACAGCGGTAACGTATAGGGCACGCAGACAGCAGTCTGCGCGCCCTATTTTCCTCAAAAATAAATATTAGTTACAAAAAATAAAAACATTACTGCTCAATCATACGGAGTCTCGACCATGGGATGGCCACTGTGGAATTCCCTCGCACAATATAGGCAACGTCACCAATTCTTTCCACAGAATCAGCTAAAACCCCATCAAACTCTTTAACATCGGAATATACAACAACTGAAGCATTTTTGATCCCAGAAACATTTTTACCACTCAAGCGAGCAATATTAAAAAATGAATAAAAAACAATCACAATACCAAGAGAAAGCAAAAAACCTCCAAAAATATCAAACTTTCCGCAACACACTACAACAGAAACAGAAATAAAGCATATAAGCATAAGATACCCATAAGATTCTACGACAAAACGACCATACCACACAATAAAGATCGCAAAAATACAAAAAAAAGCAACGAAAACAATATACCACCAATAACACTTAAAATAATTTTTGCATTTCACACAAAAAGTTCGTCTTGAATCAAGCCTATTGACTCTCTTTAGTACATCACCTATGATCATATATGCAAATAAATACATAATTATTGAGAAAACAATGCAAACTAAAAAGACAACCAGACTAAATTGGTCTGCAAACCATGCAGCGTCATCAGATGACACTAATCCTCTTAAAAAGTGCGGGGCACTCGCAACCCCTCCCAAGATACAAGCCTTACGAATCAATAAATAATACATTGAAACAACAAGAGCTAATGCGGCAACGTCTTGTATCCCGCTTTTTCTTTGTTCCATCAGACTACTCCTAAACTTCTCCCAGCATGTCCCGCAGGGATTCCTCGATGCCGTCCACACACAGGCCCAGCTTCGCCCGCAGTTCCTTCTGGCTGCCATGCTCCACGAAATGGTCGGGCACGCCCAGCCTGCGGATGACCTGGCCCCGCAGCGCCCCCCGGTCGGCCAGACATTCCAGCACGGCGGAGGTGAAGCCGCCCGCCAGGGCGTTCTCCTCGACGAGCAGCAGCGCGTCGTGAGTGGCGGCCAGTTCCAGCAGCTGGTCCGCAGGAAGGGGCTTGGCCCACACCGCGTCGAACACCGTGACCTGGCGGCCGGACTCTTCCGCCACTCGCTCCGCCGCCTCCAGCGCCGGGGCCACACGGGTGCCGCAGGCGATGACGGCAAGCCCTTCGCCTTTCTTCAGCACCTCGCCACGGCCAAGGGGCAACACCTCGCCGCGCGGGGGCAACGCGACCCCCGTGCCCACGCCGCGCGGATAGCGCACGGCCACCGGCCCATCCAGGGCCAGGGCGGTGCGCATGGCGTGGCGCAGTTGCGCCTCGTCGCGCGGGGCCAGAATGTGCATGTTGGGGATATGCCGCAGGTACGACACGTCGAACACCCCGTGGTGGGTGGGGCCGTCCTCGCCCACCAGCCCGGCGCGGTCCACGCAGAAGACCACCGGCAGGTTCTGGATGCACACGTCGTGCACCACCTGGTCGTACGAACGTTGCAGGAACGTGGAATAGATGGCCACGAACGGCCGCAGCCCCTGCGTGGCCAGCCCCGCGGCAAAGGTCACCGCGTGCTGCTCGCAGATGCCCACGTCCACGAACCGCTCGGGATGGCGCGTACAGAAACAGCTGGTGCCGGTGCCTTCGGGCATGGCGGCGGTGATGGCCATGACCCGCGCATCCTCGTCGGCCAGCATGCACAGGGTTTCGCCGAACACGTCGGTGAAGCTGGGCAGCGCCGGGGCGTCGGCCAGCTTGGCGGCCTTGCCCGTTTCCGGCTCGAAGCGGCCCACCCCGTGGAAGTGGGTGGGGTTGGTCTCCGCCGGGGCGTAGCCCTTGCCCTTGCGGGTCAGCACGTGCAGCAGCACCGGCTCGTCCAGGGTGCGGGCCATGTCGAAGGTGCGGGTCAGCGCCTTGACGTCATGCCCGTTCACCGGGCCGATGTAGTTGAACCCGAACGCCTCGAACAGCATGCCCGGCGTGAAGAAGCCCTTCAGGCTGTGCTCGCTGCGCTTGGCGTAGGCCAGCATGTCCTCGCCGATGCCGGGGATGGAACGCATGAAGGTTTCCATGTCCTTCTTCATGCGGCGCACCCAGCGCTTGGACAGGTTGCGGCTGAGGAACAGCGACAGCGCCCCCACGTTCTTGGAGATGGACATCTCGTTGTCGTTCAGCACGACGATGAGCTTGCGGTCCATGGCCCCGGCCTGGTTCAAGCCTTCGAAGGCAAGGCCGGCGGTCATGGAGCCGTCGCCGATGACGGCCACCACGTTGTGGTCGCCCCCGGCCAGGTCGCGGGCCATGGCCATGCCCAGCGCGGCGGAGATGGACGTGGAGGAATGCCCCACCCCGAAATGGTCGTAGGGGCTTTCCGCCATCTTGGGAAAACCGCTGACGCCCCCCATGCGCCGCAGGGTATGGAACGCGTCGGCCCGGCCCGTCAGCAGCTTCCAGGCGTAGGCTTGGTGCCCCACGTCCCAGATGACCTTATCGCGGTCGGCGTCGAACGAGGTCAGCAGGGCGATGGTCAGTTCCACCACCCCCAGCGAGGGCGCAAGGTGTCCGCCGTTGCGGGACACGGTGGCGATGATGCGCTGGCGCAGTTCGTCGGCCAGTTGCTGCACCTTTTCGGGCGCCAGTCCGGCCACGTCGCGCGGGCTGGCGATGGAATCCAGAAGGGGCGTGCCAACAAGCTGCCCTTGGAGAGAAAGCGAGGGCGGTAGCTGCTCGGTCATGCGTGGGTATCCGTTATCGGGCCGCGCGGGGCGCGTCCGGTGATGCTGTGCGTTGTGGGCGGACGCTAGGAGGCGCGGTCCACGATGTAGCTGGCCAGGCTGCGCAGGAAATCGGCATCCGGCCCGCTGAAGGGGGCCAGCCGTTCGATGGCCGCGTCCGCCCGTTGGCGGGCCAGGGCGCGGCTGCGCTCGATGCCCAGCAGCAAGGGATAGGTGGTCTTGCCCTGCTCCGCGTCGCTGCCCACGGGCTTGCCGATTTCCGCCTCGTCGCCCACCTCGTCGAGGATGTCGTCCACGATCTGGAAGGCCGCGCCGATGTGCGCGCCGTAGTCGGCGATGCGGGCCTGGGCGTCGGCGTCGGCGCCCGCCAGCAGCGCTCCGGACAGGCACGAGGCGCGCAGCAGCGCCCCGGTCTTCATGGCGTGCATGGCGGCCATTTCCTCCAGGGTCACGCCCGCGCGGCCGGTGTACTCCATGTCCAAAGCCTGCCCGCCCACCATGCCGGGGGCGCCGGCGGCGCGGGCCACCACGCGCAGGGCGGCCAGCACGTTGGCGGCCGGAATGGCGGCGGTCGGGATGGCGGCATTGCCGCCGCCCTCGTCACCGGCATCCGCCCCAGCGCTGGCCCCGGCTCCCGCCATGAAATCGAAGGCGTCGGTGAGCAGGCCGTCACCGGCCAAGATGGCCGTGGCCTCGTCGAACATCTTGTGGTTCGAGGGCTTGCCGCGCCGCAGGTCGTCGTCGTCCATGGCGGGCAGGTCGTCGTGGATGAGCGAGTAGGTGTGGATCATCTCGATGGCGGCGGCAAAGGGCATCACCCGGTGTGCGGGCAGGCCGAACAGCGCGGAGGTGGTCAGGCACAGCACCGGGCGTACCCGCTTGCCGCCCGCGTTCAGGCTGTATTCCATGGCCGCGCACAACCGTGCGGGAATGCCCCGGTCGGCCAGACACGCGGCCAGGTAGCGTTCCACCCCGGCCGCTTCGGCGCGCAGCCGGGCCTTGATCTCACTCGGCGTCAGCATCGTCCCCCACCTCTTCAAAATCCGTCAGCTCACCCTGGCCACCCTGGCCGCCTTCGGTGAACAGGCGTATCTCGTTGCGGGCCGTGCGCAGCCGTTCGCGGCAGGCGCGGGCCAGGCCCAGCCCTTCCTTGTACAGGGCCACGCCGCGCTCCAGCGGCAGGTCGCCCGCTTCCAGCGCGGCCACCACTTCCTGCAGGCGGGCCATGGCGGCCTCGTAGTCCACCTGTTCCCCGAGTTCCTTGACGCTGCCGGGGGCGTCGCCCCCCGCATTCTTCCGTGCGCGCGCGGCCATGCGTTACTCCCGTGTGGTCGCGCCCGTGCTGCCGGGCGCGTTCTCCAGCAATACCTGAGGGTCCACCATGTCGCCAAGCACCGCCATGCCGAAATGCAGGTGCGGCCCGGTGACCCGGCCCGTGCTGCCCACCCGGCCGATGATCTGGCCCCGCGCCACCGTCTGGCCGGGGGCCACATCCATGGCCGAAAGGTGAAAATACATGCTGACGACGCCCATGCCGTGGTCGATGTACACGGAATTGCCCGCGAAATAGTGATTCTCGGCCAGCACCACCCGCCCGGACGCGCAGGCCGCCACCGGCTCGCCCGCCTCGCCGCGCAGGTCCAGCCCGCGATGCGGCGCGCGCGGTTCGCCGTTGAACACCCGGCGCAGGCCGAACAGGCTGGACACGCCGCCCGGCACGGGCCGCGCCATGGGCAGCGCCCACAACCGCTCCGGGGTGCGCAGGGCCAGGGCGGCCTTGATCCTGGCGCGCTCCGCCTCGTGCCGGTCCAGCGCGGCCTTGTCCGGATTGACGTACTTGCCCTCCACGGTCAGGCGCTGTTCCGGGTAGGCGGCGCGGACCACGGCGACGGTGCGCGTAACGGCAGGCACGGCCTTGGGCTGCCCGGCGGCGCGGGCGCGCAGCGTTTCCCTGCCCGGCTTCGCATCCAGCGGCACGGCCAGGATGGCCTGCCCGGTCCATGTGGAGGCCCCGGTGGAGCCGGAGGCACCGGCCGCCACGGGCACGGTCACGGCCTGGCCGCGCCAGTCCAGCACCACGTCGCCCGGTCCGTCCGCCGTCACCGTGACCACGAAGGGCTTGCCGTCGCCCGTGGCTTCCGGCGCGTCCAGGGACAGCACCGCCGCATGCGCGGGTGCGGGCACGGCAACCACGGCCAGCCCCACGGCAAGACACCAGCAGGCCGTCAGCATCGACAACAGGCGCACGGCCCCCGCGCCTCCCTGTCCGGCATGACCGGCACGAAAACCCCACTGCATCACGAAATCTCTCCGGCGGGCCGCTCCGTGGCGCCCGTTCCGGCGTTGCCGCCGGATTCGACGGTGCAGCCATCTCCGGCCGCGCCATCCTGTCCTTCCATCCCGCCGGCGCGCGCGCCGCGCACGGTCACGTCCACCTCGCCGTCGCGCACCAGCACGGCCAGCGCATCGCCGGGCGCGGCCTCGGCCACGCTGCGCAGAAAGCCGCCGTCGGCCCGGCGCACCAGGCTGTACCCGCGTTCCAGCGGACGCAACGGATCCAGCGCATCCAGCCGCAGGGCGCAGCGCTCAAGCTCATGCTCGCGTGCGGTCACCGCGCGATCGCCCGCCCAACGCAAGCGCGATTCCAGCGCATCCACGGCGCGCTCCCGCCTGTCCCACGCCTCCGGCCCCAGCACGCGGGCCAGGGCCGCGTCCGCAGCGGCCAGCCGCGCCGCATTGCGCTGCGCCAGCGCATCCCACGCCCGGCCCAGACGGGCCACCGCGTCGGCGAAGCGCTCGTCCAGCCGGGCCAGCGCCCGCTCCGGCGAAAGCCAGGCCAGACCGCGCATCAGTCCGCCCAACTGTTCGTCCAGCCGGGCAAAGCGGCGCTCCATGCCCCGCGTCAGGGCCATTTCCAGTTCGTCCACGCGCTGGGCCAGTTCGCGCCGTTCCGGCCACAGCAGTTGCGCCGCGTGGGTGGGTGTGGCCGCGCGCACGTCGGCGGTCATGTCGGCCATGGTGTGGTCCACCTCGTGGCCGATGCCCCCCAGCACCGGCAAGGGGCTGGCGAACACCGCCGTGGCCACCCGCTCGTCATTGAAGGCCCACAGGTCTTCCAGCGAGCCGCCGCCCCGGATCAGCACCGCCACCTGCGCCCAGCCCTGCGCCGCCACGTCGGCCAGCGCGGCCTCGATGCGCGGCGGAGCCTCGTCGCCCTGCACCGGCACGGGATGAATCCGTATCTGGCAGCCCCAGCCGCGCTCCTCCGCCATGCGCAGGAAGTCGCGGATGGCCGCCCCGGTCGGAGCCGTGACCACCGCCACCCGTTTCGGGTGACGCGGCAGCGGCCGCTTGCGCGCCGCGTCGAAATATCCCCGCTCCGCAAGGCGAGCCTTCAATGCCTCGAACTGCGCGTGCAACCGCCCCAGGCCCGCGTCCTGGGCCATCTCGACCACCAGTTGGTACCCGCCGCGCGGCGGGTACACCGTCAGCCGCCCCGCGCAGAGCAGTTCCTGCCCGTTGGCCATGGTGCGCGCAAGGCCGGGGCGCGGCCCGTCCTCGAACACCTCGCCGGTCATGGGGTCGAAGTGTTCCGCGTCGCGCTGGTTGCCCCGGAACCACACGCAGTTCAGCACCGCGTCCTCGTCCTTGAGCGCGAAATAGCAATGCCCCGAGGACGGGCGCGACAGGTTGCTCACCTGCCCGCGCACCCACACGAAGGGAAACCCGCCCTCCACGGCGGCCCGGATGGCTCGGGTCAATTCACCCACGGTGTAGATGGTGCTCATGACAGGCGAGTTTTTTTGCGCCTCCGGCGGGCAGGGGGCCATGCCCCCTGCACCCCCTTTTTCGGGTGCGATAGGTCAATTGAAAAATTTGGGGAGGAGGGGTCCGGGGAGGGAGACCCTTTTTCGCTCTGCGGTCGCCATCCGTAAGATTCGCGCTTCGCGCTCATCAACGGCTGCCGCAAAAGGTCCCCTCCCCGGAAATTCTTCATAGCCTGTTTTCCTTACAACCCCCAGCCCGCGCGCACGGCGGCGCGCCAAGCGCGGAAGGCTTCGGCGAAGCCGTCCACGGGCAGTTCGGTCTTCTCGCCGGTGCGGCGGTCCTTGGCTTCCACGATGCCTCGGGCCAGGCCCTTGCCGCCCACCACCAGTTGCAGGGGCATGCCCACGAGGTCGGCGTCCTTGAACTTGACGCCGGGGCGTTCGTCGCGGTCGTCGAGGATGACGTCCACGCCTTGGGCCTTGAGTTCGGCGTAGAATTCCTCTGCCTTGCCCAGGGTGTCGCCGTTCTTGGGGTCCAGACAGCACAGCACGGCTTCGTACGGGGCGATGGGCGGCGGAAAGACGATGCCGTCGGCGTCGTGGTTCTGCTCGATGCACGAGGCCACCACGCGCGACACGCCGATGCCGTAGCAGCCCATGATCATGACCTTTTCCTTGCCGTCCTCGTCCAGGAAGGTGCACTTCAGCGGGTCGCTGTACTTGGTGCCCAGCTTGAAGACATGGCCCACCTCGATGCCGCGCGTCAGCTCGATGGCCCCGCCGCAGCGCGGGCAGACGTCGGCGGGGGTGATCACGCGCAGGTCGGCGTAGCGCTCGATCCTGGCGTCGCGGCCCAGGCTGACGTTGCGCAGATGGGTGTCGCCCTTGTTGGCGCCGGTGATCCAGCCGTCGGAGGCCAGCAGTTCGTGGTCGGCGAAGACGCGCTCCACGTTCAGCCCCACGGGTCCGGCAAAGCCCACGGGCGCGCCGGTGACCTGCTGCACCAGTTCGGGCGCGGCCAGGTCCAGTTCGTCGCACCCCAGCAGGTTCTTCAGCTTCACGTCGTTCAGTTCGCGGTCGCCGCGCACCAGGGCGGCCACGGGCTTGCCGTCGGCCACCAGGATCAGCGTCTTGACCAGCGCGGCCGGCGGCACGCCCAGGAAGGCGCACACCTCTTCCACGGTGTGCTTGCCGGGGGTGGCCACTTCCTCGATGCTGCCCACGGCGGGCAGCGACGCGGGCACGACAGGGGCGGCCACCTCGGCGCGTTCCACGTTGGCGGCGTACACACAGGCGGTGCAGGCGGCGATGGTGTCCTCGCCGGTGTCGGCCAGCACCATGAATTCATGCGAGAAGCTGCCGCCGATGGAGCCGGAATCCGCCTCCACGGCGCGGAAGCGCAGGCCCAGGCGCTTGAACACCTGCTGGTAGGCCTCGTACATGGCCCAATAGCTCTTGTCGGCGCCCGCCTCGTCACGGTCGAAGGAGTAGGCGTCCTTCATGATGAACTCGCGGCCGCGCATCAGGCCGAAGCGGGGGCGGATCTCGTCGCGGAACTTGGTCTGGATCTGGTACAGGTTCAGCGGCAGTTGGCGATACGAGCGCACCTCGCCGCGCACGAGGTCGGTGATGACCTCCTCGTGCGTGGGGCCGAGGCAGTAGTCGCGGCCGTTGCGGTCCTGGAAGCGCAGCAGTTCCTTGCCATAGAATTCCCAGCGGCCCGATTCCTGCCACAGGTCGGCGGGCTGCACCATGGGCATGGAAAGTTCCAGCGCGCCCGCGCGGTTCATTTCCTCGCGCACGATGGCGGCGGTCTTCTCGATGGCCCGCAGGCCCAGCGGCATGTAGATGTAGATGCCCGAGGTGAGCTTGCGGATCATGCCCGCGCGGGTGAGCAGCTTGTGGCTGACCACCTCGGCGTCGGCCGGGGCTTCCTTCAGGGTGGGGATGTAGCAATTGCTCCAGCGCATCAGCTGTCCTTTCTGGCTGCCTTGCGTTCGGCAAGGAACGTATCGAGTTCTTCCATGAAGGCGGCGAGCAGGTTCGCGCCACCCTTGACGGTCCGTATGATCTCTCCCTTGCGGAAGATGATGCCCTTGTCGCGCCCGCCCGCGATGCCGATGTCGGCCTCGCGCGCCTCTCCGGGGCCGTTGACGGCGCAGCCCATGACGGCCACCCTGAAGTTTTCCGTCTCGCCCGCCAGGCGGCGCTCCACCTCCTGGGCGAGGGTGATCAGCCCTATTTCGGTTCGTCCGCATGTCGGACAGGAGATGATTTCCGGCCCCCGGTGGCGCAGCCCCAGCGAGCGCAGGATTTCCCACGCCACGGGCAGTTCCTCCACCGGGTCGCTGGTCAGCGAGACGCGCAGCGTGTCGCCGATGCCCAGCCACAGCAGCACACCCAGGCCCACCGACGACTTGACGGACCCGCGCAGCATGGTGCCCGCCTCGGTCACGCCGATGTGCAGGGGATAGTCGCAGCGCTCGGCCAGCACGCGGTAGGCGTCGATGGTGTGCAGCACCGACGAGGACTTGAGCGATATCTTGATGTCGCCGAAACCCCGGTCCTCCAGCATGCGCACGTGGCCGAGGGCGCTTTCCACCATGGCTTCCGGCGTGGGCCCGCCGAAGCGTTCCAGCAGGTGCCTTTCCACCGAGCCGGAGTTGACCCCCACCCGGATGCACGCGCCGCGCGCGCGGGCGGCGTCCACTACGCGGGCCACGTTGGCCTCGCCCCCGATGTTGCCGGGGTTGATGCGCAGGGCGTCCACGCCCGCCTCCAGCGCGGCCACGGCCAGGCGGTGGTCGAAGTGGATGTCCGCCACCAGCGGCACGGGCGAGGCCGCGCGGATGGGGCCGATGGCGGCGGCCGCCGCCTCGTTCAGCACGGCCAGGCGCACCACCTCGCAGCCCACGGCGGCCAGCGCGCGAATTTGCGCCACGGTGGCGTCCACGTCGCGGGTGTCGGTATTGGTCATGCTCTGCACGACAACGGGGTTGCCCCCCCCGATGCGCACGTCGCCGATGCGGACCTCGCGGGTCCGCCTGCGTTCGATGGTCATGAATGGTCCCCGAAGATGGACGGCCCGGCGGCCCCCCGGAGGGCGCAGGCCGAATTGACGGTTCATACTGCATTTCCCCCTGCTCGCCAAGGGCGCTCCGGCCGCCGGGACGGGCGCGCGCCCCGGATGCGGCCAGGTCGATGCGGCCAGGTCGATACGGTGGCTCGTGCGCCGCCAGGCAGCCTTCTTCTGCTCCCCGCGTTGACAGCGCGCGGCCAGAGGGCTACACGATCAAATGCAACCGAGTTGCATTTTCAACCCTTCAGCCCCGTTCATATCTCCGGAGGCGCCATGACCATCCGCTTCGCCCTTCCGAAAGCCATCGCGCAGTTGTTCGCCCTGCTCTCGCTGTCCTGCCTGCTTGCCGCGCCCGGCTCCCCCGCCGTTGCGCCCGCCAATGCCGCTGCCGCCGTGCAGGTGGCGGTCAGCATCCTGCCGCAGAAATATTTCGTCCAGCGCATCGCGGGCGACCTGGCCGAGGTCACGGTGATGGTGCCCCCCGGCGCGGACCCGCACACCTACGAGCCCAAGCCCAGCCAGATGCGCGGGCTTGCCGGGGCCAAACTGTACATGACCATCGGCGTGCCCTTCGAAAAGGCCTGGCTGGAACGCATCACGGCGGCGGGCGGCAAGGACATGACCATGGTGCGCCTGGAAAAGGGCATCGACCTCCTGCCGCAGGACGAGCACTTCCTGGATGAAGACCACGGCCACGACGCCGACCACGCCAAGCCGGGCCACAAGGAAAACGGGCACAAGGACGGCCACCACGCCGAAGCCGCCGAAGGCCACCACCACGACCACGATGGCGGCGACCCGCACATCTGGCTGTCCCCGGCGCTGGTGAAGATGATGGCCGGCTCCATCAAGGCCGCGCTGGTCAAGGCCGACCCGGCCCACGCCCCCCTGTACCGCGCCAACCACGACGCCTTCGTGCGCGAACTGGACGAACTGGACCTGCACATCAACGGCCTGTTCGAGAACGTGCCCGAAAACCGTCGCCGCTTCATGGTCTTTCACCCGGCGTGGAGCTACTTCGCCCACAACTACAACCTGCGCGAAATCGCCATAGAGGTGGAAGGCCGCGAACCGGGGCCGAAGCAGTTGACCCGCATCGTGGAGTTCGCCAAGAAGGAAAAGATCGAAGCCATCTTCGTCCAGCCGCAATTCTCGAAGCGCGGCGCGGAAACCATCGCCCGCAACGTGGGAGCCACGCTCATCGAAGCCGACCCGCTGGCCGAGGACTGGGCCGCCAACATCCGCCGCGTGGCCGAGGCCATGGCCAACACCCTGAGCAAGTAGACACGCATGCACATGCCCGCCAGCGCGCCCGGTACCCCGAACGCATCACCGGACGCATCGTCCGGCCCCTCACCGGGGACCGCGCCGCAGACAGGACACGAACCGGTCATCACCGTGCGCGGCCTGTGCTTCGCCTACGGCGACGACCCGGTGCTGGACCACGTGGATCTTACGGTGGAGCGCGGCGAATTCCTGGCCGTGCTCGGCCCCAACGGCGGCGGCAAGACCACCCTGCTCAAGCTGCTGCTGGGGCTGCTGGCGCCGCGTTCCGGCAGCGTGGAGGTCTTCGGCGGTCCGCCGCGGGCGGCGCTGCCGCGCATCGGCTACGTGCCGCAGTATTCCACGGCCCGGCTGGACTTTCCCGTCACCGTGCTGGACGTGGTGCTGATGGGCCTTGCGGGCACCCGGCGCGGTCTCTTCGGCCGTCACTGGTCGCGCGACGCCGTATCCGTGGACCGCGCGCGGGAAGCGCTGGACCAGGTGGGCCTTTCCGGCATGGAACGGCGCATGGTGGGCGAGCTTTCCGGCGGCCAGCGCCAGCGGGCCGTGGTGGCCCGCGCCCTGATGGCCCAGCCGGAACTGCTGCTACTGGACGAGCCCACCGCCTCCATCGACCCGCAGGGTTCGTTCTGCTTCTTCGAATTCCTGGGTACCCTGCGCGGCCCGCACACCCTGGTGGTGGTCAGCCACGACCTGTCCATCGCCACGTCCACCTTCTCCAACGTGGCCTTCGTCAACCGCACCCTGGTGCACAGCCGCGGCGCCGGCCTGACCCCGGACATGCTGGCCATGCTCTACGGCCACCACGAAAAGACCTGCCCCATGGGGGCGTTCATCTCTTCCGTCTCCGGGCTGTTCCCGGTGCTGCCGCGCATGGACGATCTGCCGCCTTCCGCCGCCGCCACGCCCCCCGCCCCTCCGGACGCCCCGGCCCCCCCGGCCGCCTCCACCCGCCCGGCCGCAAAGGACGCCTGATGCTCCACGCGCTCTCCTACGACTTCATGCAGCAGGCCCTGGCCGCGTCGCTGCTGGCCAGCATCGCCTGCGGGGTCATCGGCACCCTGGTGGTGGTGAACCGGCTGGTGTTCCTGGCGGGCGGGGTGTCGCACGCGGCCTACGGCGGCGTGGGGCTGGCCTTCCACTACGGCTGGCCGGTGCTGCCCAGCGCCATCGGCTTTTCCGTGGCCTCGTCCATGCTCATGGCCGGGGTGGCCCTGAAACGGCCGGAAAAGGCCGACACGGCCATCGGCGTGCTATGGGCGGCGGGCATGGCCTTCGGCATCATCCTCATCGACCTTACCCCCGGCTACAAGGCCGACCTGATGAGCTTCCTGTTCGGGTCCATCCTGGCCGTGCCGGTCACCGACCTGTACCTGATGGCCGCGCTGGATGCGGCGCTGCTGGCCGTGGTGGCCCTGTGCCACCAGACCCTGCTGGTGACCTCGTTCGACCGCGAATTCGCGGAGGCGCGCGGCCTGCCGGTGCGCACCGCGCACTACCTGGTGGTGGGCATGACGGCGGTGGGCGTGGTGATGCTGATCCGCGTGGTGGGGCTTGTGCTGGTCATGGCCCTGCTGACCATCCCGCCGTTCATCGCGGCGCGCTCGGCCCGTTCGCTGCCGTCCATGATGGCCGCCGCCACGGCGTGGAGCACCGCGTTCTGCGTGGGCGGGCTGGCCCTGGCCTACCGCTGGGACGTGACCTCGGGCGCGGCCATCATCGCCGTGGCCTCGGCCGGGTTCATGGCCGTGTCCGGTGCGGGCGCGCTGCGCCGGGCCGTGGTGAAGCGCGGCGCAATATAAGTCGGGGGCTCCGCCCCGTCCCCCCGCAAGGGGGCCGCGCCATCTCTGCTGTCGGCGTCCGTAACGTTCGCGCTACGCGCTCACGTAACGGCTGCCGCCCCTTGACCCCTTTTGCCGTGTCTGTGCCCACTTCGTGGACACCGACACGGGGTGATACGTACAGGGGCTGTGACAGGGTACACCTCAGCAGTCCAGCCCCATCATCCCCCATCGGAACACGCCATGACCGATCCCATGACAGATGCCCGCGCCCGGCTGGAACAGGCCGGGCTGGAGGCCACCCCCCGCCGGGTGGCCGTGCTGGAGGCGCTGGCCGCCCTGCCCCACGCCCCGGCCGCGCAGGAACTGCTGGACGCCGTGCGCCGCACCACCCGCATGGACAAGGTGACCCTGTACCGCACCCTGGACCTGCTGGTGGAGGCGGACATCCTGCAACGTCACACCGGGGCCGACGGCGCGTTCCGGCACTGTATGGCCCCGGCGGGGGAAAACGCCACGCACGGCCATTTCCAATGCACCCGCTGCGGGGTGATGACCTGCCTGCCCCCGCTGCCCACGGCCCTGGACGCCGCCGCCCTGCTGCCCGCCGGGGTCACCGTGGAGCACGTGGAAGTACGCCTGGACGGGGTGTGCGGGCGCTGCCGCCAGGGCTGATTCCGTTCCCGGCACCTTTGCCGCCTGCCCGCTTCCGGCAGGCCATTGCCAGCAAGCCTGCTCAAGGCAGACCTTCCGGCGGACACCATCACCTTCCCCACTACCCGCCCTCTCTCCCCCCCACCACCACACGGCGCAAGGGCCGGGCATCCGATGTCTTCCGGATGTCCGGCCCTTGCGCCGTCATGTGCCCTCGCCGCATTCCGTCGACCCGTGACCTCGCCCTTGGTGTCAGGGGGTTCCTCCCCTCGTCGCAGGCGGGCCGTCGAATCATGTACGGGGCGGGCCTCGGCCCGCTTCAGGGTGCCGCGCCAGCGCGGCCGCTCCACCGTTATTCGTAGGGGTAGGTGTTGCCCTCGAATTCCTTGGCGCGCGGGTTGGGGTAGGCCCCCTCGGCCTTCATGCGCTCGATGGCCTTGGAGCGATCCACCCAGTGGGTGTGCAGCAACTGCTCGGCCTTGTGGCCCATGGGTTCGCCCAGGAAGTCCTTGTACAGCTTCTGGACCTGCGCGTTGTCCTGCGAGGCGCGCACCGGGAACTTGGCGTCCGCCCCGTACACCGCGTTGATGCGGTCCATCATGTAGTCCTTGAGCTGCCTGGCGGCGGCCACGGCCTTGCCGGTCATGCGGATGCTGATCAGCGCGCCGCCGGTGACGACGCAGGCGGCCTTCAGGAAGCCGCGCCGGGTGATGTTGACGATCTGCATGGTGGTTCCTCCTATGCCCGGCTGGCGCTGGCCATGGCCAGGCGCTTCTTGAGGCCCGCGTACATCTGCGTCACCCTGCGGTCGGCCGCTTCGAGCACGCCGGGCATCACCGGCTGGCCGCCGCCGCACACGCAACCGCCGGGGCAGGCCATGAACTCGATGAAGTGCCACGGGGCCTTGCCCGCCTTCACCAGTTCGCACACGTCGTGGAAGCGCTTGGCCCCGTGCACCACGGCCACCTTCACGTCCACGCCGCCCACGTTCACCGTGGCTTCCTTCACGCCCTGCAACCCGCGCACGCCCTTGAAGTCCATGCTTTCCGGCTTCTTGCCGGTGACGGCCTGATAGGCGTAGCGCAGGGCCGCTTCCATGACGCCGCCGGTGACGCCGAACAAGGTCGCGCCGCCGGTGGATTCGCCCATCAGCGTGTCGCGTTTGCCGTCGGGCAGCTTGGTGAAGTCGATCTTGGCCTTCTTGATCATGTACGCCAGTTCGCGGGTGTCGATGGTGGCGTCGATGTCCTTGTGGCCGCTGTCCCACAACTGCGGGCGCATGCCTTCGTACTTCTTGGCGGTGCACGGCATGATGGACACCGTGTACACCTTGGCCCGGTCGTACTTCATGCGGTCGGCGCCGTAGGTCTTGGCCAGCGTGCCCAGCATGCCGATGGGCGACTTGCACGACGACATGTGCGGGAACAGTTCCGGATACAGCGATTCCACGTACTTGTGCCAGCCGGGGCAGCACGAGGTGAACTGGGGCAGCGGCTTGTCGATCTTCTTGGTCAGGCGCTGCACGAATTCGGTGCCTTCTTCCCAGATGGTCACGTCGGCGGTGAATTCGTTGTCCCAGCAGTGGTCGAAGCCCAGTTCCTTGAGCGCCGAGAACATCTTGCCGGTGGTCACGGCGCCCACGGGCAGGCCGAAGGCGTCGCCAAGGGCGTAGCGCACGGCGGGGGCGGGCATGGCGATGACCTTGACGTCCTTGGCCTTGAGCTGCTTGTCGATCTCGTTCACCCACGACTGCGATTCGTAAATGGCGCCCACGGGGCAGTGGGTCAGACACTGGCCGCAGTTGATGCACAGTTCCTCGTGGGGAATCTTGTGCGGGTCGCCCGTCTCGCCGAAGATGGCGCCCGTGGGGCAGTACTGCTGGCAGGTGTCGCACCCGATGCACTTTTCTTCATCGATCTGGATGAAGAAGAGCTTGTCGGGATCGGCCTTGGGGTCCGGAGCGTGATCTTCGTAGAAGATCTTCTCCATTTCGATACGGCTCATCTGCACGTCTCCTGTGGTTGAAGGTTGCGATCACGTCGTTGGCACCCGCGACGCCGTCCGAACACCTCCTTGTACCGCGCCGCCGTGGTGTCGTTCACGCGCCCCCCGCCGCCGCGCGGAAGGCGTCCAGCGCCGCCGGGAACGGTCCCAGTGCGCGGGGCAGCACCCCTTGCGTCAGCGAAATGGCCAGCCCGTAGTTGGTCATGGGCACCCCCGCCCGCCGCGCCGCGCGCAGCCGGGCCAGCATGTTGCCCCGGTTGATGACGCAGCCGCCGCAATGCACCACCAGCGCATAGGCGGCCATGTCCTCGGAAAGCTCCTTGCCCGCGGCGACGTCGATTTCGATGTCGCCGCCCGCATACTGGCGCAGCCAGCGGGGAATCTTGACCCGGCCGATGTCGTCGGCCAGGGGGTGGTGGGTGCAGGCTTCCGCTATCAGCACCCGGTCGCCGGGTCCCAGCCGTTGGATGGCCGCCGCCCCGCGCGCCAGTTCCACCAGGTCGCCCTTCAGCCGGGCCATGAGGATGGAAAAGGTGGTCAGGGGCACGCCGGGCGGGGTGTCCGCCGCGGCCTTCAGCACCACCTGCGAGTCGCACACCACAAGGTCCGGCGGCGCGGCAAGACGGTCCAGCGCGGCGCGCAGTTCGCGCTCCTTGACCACCAGGCACATCTGGTCGCCGTCCAGCAGGTCGCGGATGGCCTGCACCTGCGGCAGGATCAGCCGCCCCCTGGGCGCGCCGAGGTCGATGGGCACCACCAGCACCGCAAGCCCCCCCGGCGGCACCAGGTCGGACAGCATGTGCGGCTGGGCGATGGCGTGCTCCGGGGCCAGCATGGCGATGCTCTCGCGCACCGCGTCCAGCCCGTGGCCCAGCAGGGCCGAGGCCGCCACCACGACCACCCCGCACCCGGACAGGGTTTCCCTGACGTGGCCGGGCAGCGCGCCACAGGGGGCTCCGTCCGCACCATCCGCACCAAGGTCCGCCTTGTTGGCCACCACGAAGTACGGCAGCTTGCGGGCCGTAAACGCATCCGCCAGCGCTTCCTCGTCCCTGCCCCACGCGCCGTCGGTGACCAGCAGGGCCACGTCGGTGCGGTCCAGCGCCCGTTCCGAGCGTTCGCGGCGCAGCGCGCCCAGCGCGCCCTCGTCGTCGATGCCCGCCGTGTCGATAAACACCACGGGGCCGACCGGGTCCAGTTCCAGCGTCTTTTCCACGGGGTCGGTGGTGGTGCCCGGCGTGTCCGAAACGATGGACGCGCCCTGCCCCACCAGACCGTTCAGCAGCGACGACTTGCCGACGTTGCGGCGGCCGTAGATGCCGATGTGCAGCCGCAGTCCCCTGGGGGTATCCTGCATGCCCTTGCTCCTTGCGCCGGCGCGGGCACGCGCCCGGCCCGGCGGATGGTGTCCAGCGCGTCGTCCATGTCAACGCGCCGCTTGTGGTCATAGATGTGATAGTCCGCCCGGCGGGCGGCCGGGGTGAAGCCGGGCATCAGCACGTTGCCGCCCGCGCGCAGCCCGGCCAGTTGCCCGTCTTCCGGGGCCAGGGTGGCCAGGGCGGTGGTGGCGGGCAGGTTCAGGCCGGGCCGGGCGATGCGCAGCGCCGCCATGCAGCGCAGGGTCAGTTCCACCGGGCCGTGCGCCGACCCCGCCAGGGGCGTCGCGCCATTGGGCACGAAGGGACCGGCGCCGCACATGTCCGCCGCCAGCTCGCACACCAGCAGCACGTCGTCGGCAAGGCTCTCCGGCCGCTGGCCCGGCAGCCCCACGATGAACCCGCTGCCCACCTCGTAGCCTGCGTCGCGCAGGCGGCGCAGGGCCGCGATCCGCTGGGCCAGGGTCTTGCCGGGGTGCAGGCGGGCGTACAGGCGGGCGTCGGCCGTCTCGTGCTTCATCAGAAAGCGGTCCGCCCCGGCCGAGCGCCACAGGGCGTAGTCCTTCGCGGGCCGTTCGCCCACGCTCAGGGTGACGGCCAGGCCGAGTTTCGTCTTCACCGCCTCGACCATGGCCGCCAGGTCGCGCGAAGGCAGGCCGTAATCGTCGCCCGATTGCAGCACCACGGTATCCGCCCCGGCCTCGGCGGCCTCGCGCGCGGCGGCCATCACCTCGGGCAGGGACAGCCGGTAGCGGCGCACCTGCCCGTTGTCGCGGCGCAGCCCGCAGTAGGCGCAATTCCGGATGCAATGATTGGAGAATTCCACGATGCCGCGCACGTGCACCACATCGCCCTTGGCGGCGCGGCGCACCGCGTCGGCGTGGGCCGCAAGCTGCCCGAAGGGCATTTCGAACAGCAGGCCGAGAATCTCGTCGCGGTGCATTATGGCCGCCCCCGCCCGTTGCGCCGGTCGTCGCCGTCACCCGCGCGCCCCAGCCGGGCCATGGCCTCCGGAGCGAGCAGCCCGTCCAGCGTGGCGTCGTCCAGCAGGCCGGTGCGCCGGGCCGCCTCGCGCACCCCGCAGCCTTCCGCCCGCATGGTTTCCACCAACCGCGTGGCCCCCTCGTAGCCCAGCACCGGCACCAACGCGGTCACCGTGCCCCACGAGGCGTCCACGTGACGCGCACAGGCCGCCGCCTCCGCCCGCATGCCTTCCACGCAGAGGGTGCGGAACATGACGCAGGCGCGGGTGAGGATGGAAATGGTGTCCAGCAGCGCGTCGGCCACCAGCGGCATGAAGGCGTTCAATTCCAGTTGCCCGGCCTGTGCGGCCATGGTCAGGGCCGCGTCGTTGCCCAGGGCGCGCATGGCCGCCTGGGCCACGGCCTCGCAGATCACCGGGTTGACCTTGCCGGGCATCAGGCTGGACCCGGCCTGCACGGCGGGCAGCGCCAGTTCGCCCAGCCCCCCGCGCGGGCCGGAGGCCAGCAGCCGCAGGTCGGCGGAAATCTTCAGCAGGTTCACGGCATGCGCCTTGAGGATGCCGGAAACCTCCACGAACACGTCGGCGTTCTGGGTGGCGTCCACCAGGTTTTCGGCGCGGGCCAGGCCGAGCCCCGTCACCTCGCGCAGCCGTTCCACCACCAGGAAGATGTAGTCGCGCGGGGCGGTGATGCCCGTGCCCACCGCCGTGCCGCCCAGGTTGACCACGCGCAGTCGTTCCTCGCACTTGAAGATGCGCCAGCGGTCGCGCGAAAGGGCCTCCGCCCAGGCGGAACATTCCGCCCCCAGGGTCATGGGCACGGCGTCCTGCAACTGGGTGCGGCCCAGCTTGACCACCCCGGCGAAGTCGCGCTCGCGGTCCTGGAAGGCGCGTTGCAGGGCCGACACGGCCCGCTCCAGTTCGCGCAGGCCGCGCATGGCCGCCACGCGCAGCGCCGTGGGAAAGACGTCGTTGGTGGACTGGTGCAGGTTGACGTGGTCCAGCGGACGCACCAGCCGGTACGCGCCCCGCGTGCCGCCCATGAATTCTTCCGCCCGGTTGGCCAACACCTCGTTGACGTTCATGTTGGCCGAGGTGCCCGCGCCGCCCTGCAACGCATCGACCAGCACGTGCGCGCCAAGGCCGCCGTGCAACATCTCGTCGCAGGCGGCGCACACGGCGTCGGCCACGCGCGGCTCCAGGTGGCCCAGTTCGGCGTTGGCGCGGGCGCAGGCCTTCTTGACCAGGGCGAGCGCCTCCACCAGTCCCGGATGGAGGCACCGCCCGGTAAGGGCGAAATTGTCCAGCGCCCGCAGGGTGTGGATGCCGTGATAGGCATCCGCGGGCACGGGCATCTCGCCCAGCAGGTCGCGTTCCGCGCGGGCGGGTGCGTACGCCGCGCGGGCATGCGGCCCGCAGCTGTTCGAGGGCATGCCACCCCCGTCGGCCACGCCGACCGTATCGGCAGTGGCCGGCGGGACGGCGGCCGCGTCCATCAAGGACGGAACGGCCGCCATGCCCTGCCCCGCATATTCGACAGGTTCAGCAGAAGACATCCCTGCGCCCTTCCTGCACCTTGTCCAGCATGCGCTCGGCCACGCGGCGGATGCGGGCGTCCATGCAGCCCAGTTCGGCGGCGATGACGCCCTGCCCCACCTCGCGCTCGGTGGGAGTGCCGTAGTCGATGAGGTATTCGAGGAAGGTGGACAGGGCGTTGGGGGCGCACTTCTCCTTGATCAGGCCGGGCTTGGCCAGGTCCATGAAGTCCTGCCCGGTGCGGCCCAGGCGGTAGCAGGCGGTACAGAACGAGGGGATGTAACCCAGCCGCCCGATGTCGGCCACCACCTCCGAAAGGCTGCGGTGATCGCCGAGCTGGAACTGGCTGGATTCGAACTTCTCGGCCTCGGTGTAGCCGCCGGGGTTGGTGCGGCTGCCCGCCGATATCTGCGACACCCCAAGGGCAAAGGTGGAACGACGCACCTCGGCGTTCTCGCGCGTGGACATGATCAGGCCGGTGTAGGGCACGGCCAGCCGCAGGATGGCCACCAGCTTGCGGAAATCGTCGTCGGTCACGGCCCTGGGCGGACAGTTGGCCATCTCGGAGCCCATGGCGGGCTCGATGCGCGGCACGCTGATGGTGTGGCACCCCACCCCGAAGCGGTCTTCCAGATGACGGATGTGGCTCATGAGCGCCAGGGTGTCGAACCTCCAGTCGGCCAGCCCGTACAGCACGCCCAGGCCCACGTCGTCGATGCCCGCGCGCATGGCCCGGTCCATGGCCGAGGCGCGCCAGTCGAAGTCGCGCTTCAGGCCGCCCACGTGCACGCGGGCGTAGGTGGGCCGGTGGTAGGTTTCCTGGAACAACTGGTAGGTGCCGATGCCGCGTTCCTTCAGGCGGGTGAAGTCCTCCACCGTCAGCGGGGCCACGTTGACGTTGACCCGCCGGATCTCGCCGCTTTCCTCGCGCACCGAGTACACGGCGTCGATGGCCTTCAGCACGTACTCGAAGCCCTCGCCGGGGTAGGATTCACCCGCCACCAGCAGCACCCGCTTGTGGCCCTGGCCCACCAGCACGCGGGTTTCGGCGGCCACCTCGTCCATGGACAGGGCGCGGCGGTCCAGTTCCTTGTTGGTGGCGCGGAACGCACAGTACAGACATTCGTTGGCGCACAGGTTGGAGATGTACAGCGGCGCGAACATGACCAGCCGGTTGCCGTAGATCTCTTCCTTGACCCGGCGGGCCGTGTCGAACAGGTCGTCCATCAGGCCGGGGCTTTTCACGTGCATCAGCGCGGCCACGTCGTCGTGGTCCAGCCCTTCCAGTTCGCGGGCCTTTGCAAGAACCTCGCGTATCTTCCCCGCATCTTCGGCGGCGTTGCGGGCCAGCGTATCCGCGATGAAGCCGTCGTCAAGCCACGAAACGTCCCTGTCGGCATCCGTTGCCTTGCCCATGGTCCTGCTCCTTCCCCGGTATGGCGGCGCGGCTCACGCCGCGTCGGTAAGCAGAAGCGTCTTGATGCGCACGCCGGGGATGGCCCCCAGCCTGCCCGTCATCGCCCCCAGTTCGTCGGTGGTGCCGTCCACGATCAGCGAAATGACGCCCACTCCGCGCTCGCGATACGGCACCCCCATGCGTCCGATGACCAACGAAGCGAACTCGCTGATCACGGCATTGACCTTGTCCGCGCAGGCTTCGCGGTTGCTCACCAGCAGCGCCACCACGCCCACGCGCTTGCATTGTCCGTTGGCTTGCATCCCTGTCCGGCCTCCCCGGCCCCACACCCCAGCCCGTGACACGCGGCGGCTTGCGGCGCACGGAACGCACAGGTCGCACGCCACCGCCAACCGGGCTCCATCGCCCGCGCCGCGCGGCCTTTCCGCACGCGAGGCCGCCGTGTCCGCCGCACGTCGTGTTACGGCGTGCCCGGCGAGCTCTGGTGTTATGTTTTTTATTGCGATTACCCTTATGTGTTACCTATGTCAATTTCGTGCCACATATTCTCGACACGAAATCAATCATGAAAATAGCTTTCATCAATGCCAACGCTCCAAGTTGTTCAATCAAATAATATAAACCGCATGGACGGTGGTGCATCCCACGCCCTGTGCCCCAGTGCGTTGCGCCGGCGTTTTACCGCCCGCGCAACGCCTTGCCGTCGTTCTGCCTCCGGCATGACGGGCACCGCACCACCATGGGGGGCAACCTCAAGCTTTTCGCATTTGTGCCGATAGGACGAGCAACGAAGCATCCCGCAGGGACGCGCCCGGTCCGCACATCCGTACCGGCCCGTGTCCCCGGCATGCGGGGCGCGGCCCGACGCCGCGCGAAGTCCACCGGAGGCAACCCATGTCCCGTGAATCCCGCGTACCCCGCGAGTCGCATATTCCGCAGAATGATCCCGCCGCCGGACACGGCGGCGCGGACACCGGGCAGGGCAAACGCCCCGGTTCCGGCATCCGGCCATCCCGCGTCCCCCGCACGCCCCGCGCGGGCGTGGCCGCGCGGGGCCGCACCGGCCCCGTCCTGATTCGGCTGGTTTCAGCCGGGCTGCTCCTGACCGGACTGGCGCTTGCCGCCCTGCCGCTGCTGCCCCCCGGCGGCACGCCCGCCGGGGCCGAGATGCGCCAGTCGCAGGCTTCCCCGCCGCAGCCCGCCTCCATGGCGCCGCAGCCCCCGCGCCTCGGCGCGGACCCCGGCGCGCCGCTGGAGGCCAGGGAATCGGGCGAGGCCAACGTGAACGGGCAGACCACGCCCCTTTCCACGGTGGTCACCCACGACAACGGCTTCATGGTGCCCGACAATCAGGGCGGCATGTTCTGGAGCAAGGGCGTGCCGCGCCCCCAGGCGGACCCCAACCACATGGAGGCCCGCGAACTGAAGCTGAAGGTGCGCGAACTGGTGGACCAGTTGCTGTCCACGGTGCCCAACGACGCGCTGATGGGGTACATCGCCCTGCCTACGTCGTTCGTGAACCAGGACGACTTCGACGAGTCGTCGTCGCTGGGGCGGTACATCGCCGAACAACTGTTCTACGAATTCAACCAGCGCGGCTTTCCGGTGCGCGAATACCGCCTGCCCGGCACCCTGCGCCCGCGCGAGGGCGAGGGCGAATTCCTGCTTTCGCGCAACGTGGGCGTGCTGCCCGCGCGCGAGGGGTGGGCCGTGTTCGTGGCGGGCACCTACTACCGCGACAAGTACAGCGTGTTCATCAACGCCCGGCTGATCCGCGCGGCGGACGGCCTGGTGCTGCGTACGGCGGAACTGGTGATGCCCGCCAACGGCCTTCTGGGCCGCATGCTGGCCAACACCGGCCGCAAGCTGAGCGGCGGCTCCATGAACATCGGCGATTTCGACCGGACCACGCGCAAGTAGGCGCAACCGGATACAACGAGGCACATCATGCGCATTCCCGCCCTTCTGCTGCTGGCCTGCCTTGCCCTTCCCGCCCTTGCGGGATGCGGCAGACAGGTGGCCTCGGTGCCCGAAAGCGACGAGGCGCTGCACAATTGGCACCAGGGCCGCACCTATCAGGCCCAAGGCCGCTACGAACTGGCCCGCGAACACTACCTGCTGGCGCTGGCCGCCGCGCGCTCGGACGACGTGCGCGACGCCCTGACCCGCGAAGTGGACGTGGTGGACCGTCAGATCAAGACGCTGCGCTGACGCGGCGATTCCGGGAGACCCCCATGAAACGCATACTCGCCCTGCTCGTGCTGACCATCGGCCTGCTGCTGCCACTGGCGGCGGCCGCCGCCAGCGTGCCCGAGGCCGCCGACGCCATGGCCTCGGCCATGGACGTCCAGATGGCCCGCAAACTGGGGCAGGAAGCCCCGCCCGCCAAGGGCATCAGCATCATGGTCACCACTCCGGTGGACCTGGGCGACCTGGAAGGGGCTAACGGACTGGCCCGCCAGATGGCCGAGGAGATGTCCCGCTGGTTCGTGCAGGCGGGCTACAGGGTGCAGGAAATCCGCAAGGGCCGCACCATCCTGTTCCAGCCGGAAACGGGCGAACTGCTGCTGACCCGCAAGACGGAACTGCTGGGCACCCGGGACGTGTCCAGCGTGGCCATCCTGGCGGGCACCTACACCATCACCCCCAAGGCCGTGCGCTTCAACATGCGGCTCATCCACACCCCGTCCAACGAAGTGCTGGCCATGGGCACGGCCACGGTGCCGGTTTCCGAGGAACTACGGCCGTTGCTGGTGGACGCCTCGCGCACCCGGGGACCCATCCGGCCCAGTGTGGGCACCAGCCTGCGCTGACACCACGCTTCCGACGCCCCGCCCCCCGCGCCAGGGGGGCCAGGGCACGGGCACCACGCCCAGGATACGGACCGCCCCGCCCTGCCGTTCAGGACGGGGCGGCTCCTTTTGTCGAGCCGCGAACACGGCAAATGGGCATCACGCGCCCCGCTCTTTTCCTTCCATCCCCAAAAAGAACCCCCGTCGCGTCTCCGCAACGGGGGCTCATCGGACCAATTGAAAAGTTTGGGAGGATGGGGGTCCGGGGGAAGGAACCTTTTCCAAAAGGTTCCTTCCCCCGGTTATTCTTGCATCAAACCTTTTCCACGTTCCCGCTAATGCGCGGTGGGCACGGGCGGGGCCACGTCGCAGCCCGCGCCTTCGCGCAGGGTGCGGAACAGCGGCAGACCTTCGTCGGCGCGACCGGAGAAGATGGCTTCGGCCTCGCTTTCCAGGGCCAGGGGCAGCACTTCGTCCACGTGGTCCACGAAGGTGATGGTGAGGTCCTTCAGGATTTCGTCGGGCACTTCCTTGAGGTCCTTCTTGTTGTCGCGCGGCACGAGCACCTTGGTGATCAGTCCACGATGGGCGGCCAGCAGCTTTTCGCGCAGGCCGCCGATGGGCAGCACGCGGCCGCGCAGGGTGATCTCGCCGGTCATGGCCACGTCGTTGCGCACGGGCACGCCCAGCAGCGCCGAGACCAGCGAGGTGGCCAGGGTGATGCCGGCCGAGGGGCCGTCCTTGGGGGTGGCGCCTTCGGGCACGTGCACATGGATGTCGATGTCCTTGTGGAAGTCGCTGCGCAGGCCGAACATGTTGGACCGCGAGCGCACGTAGGACAACGCGGCCTTGGCCGATTCGGTCATGACCTCGCCGAGCTTGCCGGTGATGACCACCTTGCCGGTGCCGGGCATGAGGGCGGTTTCCACCATCAGCAGTTCGCCGCCAAGCTCGGTCCAGGCAAGGCCGGTGGTCACGCCCACCTGCGGGTTGGCCTCGCGCTCGCCGTAGCGGAACTTCTTCACGCCCAGGAACTGGGGCAGGTTCTGCCGGGTGACGGTGACCACCTTGTCCAGGTCGTCGGCCTCCACGATCTGCATGGCCGCCTTGCGGCACACGCCCGCCAGTTCGCGCTCCAGATTGCGCACGCCCGCCTCGCGGGTGTAGGTGCGGATCATCTCCAGCACGGCGTTGTCCGACATCCTCACGTTCTCGGGCTTGATGCCGTGCGCCTCGATCTGCTTGGGCAGCAGGAATTCGCGCGCGATGCGGCGCTTTTCCGTCTCCAGGTAGCCGGGCAGCCGGATGATCTCCATGCGGTCCTGCAACGGCAGGGGGATGGAGTGCAGGCTGTTGGCCGTGGTGATGAAGAACACCTGCGACAGGTCGTAGTCCATGTCCAGGTAGTGGTCGTTGAAGGTGTTGTTCTGCTCGGGATCCAGCACTTCCAGCAGGGCGGCCGAGGGGTCGCCCCGGAAGTCCATGCTCATCTTGTCGATTTCGTCCAGGCAGAACAGGGGGTTGTTGAACTTCACCCGCTTCAGCGACTGGATGATCTTGCCGGGCAGCGCGCCCACGTAGGTGCGCCGGTGGCCGCGGATTTCGGCCTCGTCGCGCACGCCGCCAAGCGAAAGGCGCACGAACTCGCGCCCGGTGGCCCTGGCCACCGATTTCGCCAGCGAGGTCTTGCCCACGCCGGGGGGACCGACGAGGCACAGGATGGGACCCTTCAGGCGGTTCACCAGCTTCTGGACGGCCAGATATTCAAGGATGCGCTCCTTGGGCTTTTCCAGGCCGTAGTGGTCGGCGTCGAGCACGGCGCGAGCCTTCTCGATGTCGATCTCGGTTTCCTTCAGGGTGTTCCACGGCAGGTCGAGAATCCAGTCCACGTAGTTGCGCACCACGGTGTACTCGGCGGACGAGGGCGGCATCTGGCGCAGCTTCTTCATCTCGCGCAGGGCCTTCTCGCGCGCCTCGTCGGGCATGTTCTTTTCCGCCAGGCGCTGTTCCAGTTCGTTGACCTCTGCCTGCGGGTCTTCCTCGCGGCCCATCTCCTTGTGGATGGCCTTGATCTGCTCGTTCAGGTAGTACTCGCGCTGGTTGCGCTCCATCTGGTTCTTGACGCGGTTCTTGATGCGCTTTTCCATGGACGAGATGGCGATCTCGCCCTGGAGCAGCTCGTACACCTTTTCCAGGCGCACCACCGGGTCTTCCAGTTCCAGCGCTTCCTGCTTCTTGCGGTAGTCCACCTTCAAATGGGGCATCACGGCGTCGGCGAGACGCCCCGCCGTATTGATGGCGGTGATGGCCAACAGGGTTTCCTGCGCCAGCTTCTTGTTGATCTTGCTGTATTCCTCCAGGGCTTCCTGCGTGGCGCGCACCAGGGCCTCGGACTCGGCGGTCAGGGCGTCGGATTCGCGCAGGGGCAGGATGGAGGCGCGGGGAAAGTCGCCCTCGCCGCCTTCTTCGCCCAGCGCTTCCCACCGGGCGCGGTACAGCCCTTCGAACAGCACCTTGATGGTGCCGTCGGGCAGGCGCAGCAGTTGCAGGATCTTGCTGACGGTGCCGACCTCGAAGAGGTCCTCGGCGCCGGGCTTTTCCACTTCGGGCTCACGCTGGGCCACCAGGAATATCTTCTTGCCGTAATCGGAGATGGCGTTCTCGATGGCCCGGATGGACGCCTCGCGCCCCACGAACAGGGGCACGATGGAGCGCGGGAACATCACCACCTCGCGCAGCGACATCAGCGGCAGGTCCAGGACTGGACGGGCCTTTTCGCCATCAACGTCGAAATCGCTCATTCATTCCTCCAGAACGGCGGCAGGGGCCGCCGGGTGCCCGCGCGCCGGAAGGGGGCGCGGGAGCCCCGCGTGCGAGACGGGGCACAATGCACACAAACTAGTGACCCGATTCCCGTTGTCAACGCCGGGCATGGGGCGCCCCGTGGGGTACGGGGAACGCATGCGGGCGCTTGCGGGAAGGCCGACGGAGGCTCCGGCGGGGCCGCGCCCGCACGGCGCGCGGGACGAAACCATACGGCGCGGCCCTTGCGGACCGCGCCGTTGCAGTGGCTAGGAGCCGGTCTTGGCCTCGGTGTGGTAGATCATCACCGGCTCGCGGCTTTTCTCCACCACGGCGCGGTTGATGACGCACTCCTTGATGTCCTGCTGCGAGGGCAGGTTGTACATGATGTCCAGCATCACCGATTCCATGACGTTGCGCAGGCCGCGCGCGCCGGTCTTGCGCTCGATGGCCTGGGTGGCGATGCTCTTCAGCGCGTTGGAGGTGAAACGCAGGTTCACCTTGTCCAGTTCGAACAGCTTCTGATACTGGCGCACCAGCGCGTTCTTGGGCTCGGTGAGGATGCGCACCAGGTCGTCCTCGCTCAATTCCTCCACGTGGGTGACCACGGGGATGCGGCCCACGAATTCGGGGATCAGGCCGAACCTCACGAGGTCGTTGGGGTGCACCTGGCCCAGCAGTTCGCCGAAGGGGACGTCCTTGCGGCTGGCCACCTTGGCGCCGAAGCCCATGGCCCCGCCGCCGATGCGCTGCTCGATGAGCTTGTCCAGCCCGATGAACGCCCCGCCGAGGATGAACAGGATGTTCGAGGTGTCCATCCTGATGAATTCCTGCTGCGGGTGCTTGCGCCCGCCCTTGGGCGGGATGTTGGCCTCGGTGCCTTCGATGATCTTCAGCAGGGCCTGCTGCACCCCTTCGCCCGACACGTCGCGGGTGATGGAGGGGCCGTCGCCCTTGCGGGAGATCTTGTCGATCTCGTCGATGTAGATGATGCCCTTGGACGCCGCCTCGATGTCGTAGTCGGCGTTCTGGAGCAGCTGGACCAGGATGTTCTCCACGTCCTCGCCCACGTAGCCCGCCTCGGTCAGGGTGGTGGCGTCGGCGATGGCGAAGGGCACCTTGAGCACGCGGGCCAGGGTCTTGGCCAGCAGGGTCTTGCCGCTGCCGGAAGGCCCGATGAGCAGGATGTTGCTCTTCTCCAGTTCCACCTCGCCGCCCAGTGCGCCGGCGAAGAAGACCCGCTTGTAGTGGTTGTGCACCGCCACGGACAGGATCTTCTTGGCCTGGTGCTGGCCGATCACGTATTCGTCGAGCTTGGCCTTGATCTCGGCGGGGGTGAGCAGCTTGCCCTCCTCCACCGTCTCGGTGATGTGCTCCTGCGCGATGATCTCGTTGCACAGCGAGACGCATTCGTCGCAGATGTAGACGCCGGGCCCGGCAATGAGGCGCTGCACGGCGTCCTGCCCCTTGCCGCAGAAGGAACAACGCAGCTCGCGGTCCGAGCCGCCCTTGGTATTGGCCATGATGTACCTACTTCGCTTGGTTCTGCGTGGCATCCCGCCGCGAGGTGAGGATGCTGTCGATGATGCCGTATTCCTTGGCCTCGGCGGGTCCCATGAAGTAATCACGCTCGGTGTCGTCGGCAACCCGCTCCACGGGCTGGCCGGTGTGGCGGGCCATGATTTCGTTCAGGTTGGCCTTCATGCGCAGCACTTCGCGGGCGTGGATGTCGATGTCGCTGGCCTGGCCGTGGAAGCCGCCCGAGGGCTGGTGGATCATGATGCGGCTGTTGGGCAGCGCGTGGCGCATGCCGGGAGCGCCGGAGGCCAGCAGCAGCGCGCCCATGCTGGCGGCCTGGCCCAGGCACAGGGTGGCCACGGGCGAGGTGATGTACTGCATGGTGTCGTAGATGGCCATGCCCGCCGTCACCGAGCCGCCCGGCGAGTTGATGTACAGGTAGATTTCCTTCTCGGGGTTTTCCGATTCGAGGAACAGCAGCTGCGCGCAGATGAGCGCGGCGATCTGGTCGTCGATGGGGGTGCCCAGCAGGATGATGCGGTCCTTCAGCAGGCGCGAATAGATGTCGTAGGCGCGTTCGGAACGGCCCGTGGTCTCGATGACTATGGGAACTGGCATGTGCCTCTCCTGCGTGTGTCGGCCGTATGCGGCCCGTATGGAACCCGTGTGCGGTCGCGTGCGGTCTGCGCGGTCCTGTGCGGTCCTGTATGATCAGGGCGACGGCGCACGCGGCGCCGGATGATCCGGCCGGTGAAGGGGACGTGTCCGGCCCCGGCCATGAAGGCCGTCTACCGGGCGGGCGCCCGCACCCTGCGCATGCGGAATGCGCGGTCACGGGGCCGGTGCGAAACTGACTCGTTGCCTCAAGGATAGCAGAAGACCGCCCCGCACCACAAGGCGCGCGTGGCGCTCCGGCTGCCCGCGCCACCGGCGGCAGGCGGGGCTGGGCCGGGCTGAATCGGGGCCGGTGCCGCCGGGCGCGAGCAGCCACATCCGGCGGAGGGACACCCCCTCCTGCCGCCGGCCGGAGCGCCCGGCGCGGCGAGCCGCCCATCCGTCTTGTCGGCCGGAAACGGCGTTCCTTTACGAATCCCCCGACGAAAACAAGGGGCAGGAAGGTGCGGGTGCACCCCCCTGCCCCGAACATGCATCCAGGAACCGGGCGGGCCGGTTCGAGTGCGCAGGTCGCGCGGGCGAAGCGGCCGCTATTTCGCGGCGGGCTCCACTTCGGTCACCGTGGCCTTCTCGTAGATGGCGTCCATGGCCTTGTCGGCCAGCATGCGGTCGCGCAGCGAGAATATCTGGTTGTTCTTGATGTAGTAGTCCTTCAGGGCGTTGTAGTCCTGGCCGGAACGCATGGCGATCTGCTGGATCTGGGTGTCGATCTCCTGCTCGGTCACTTCCACGCTTTCCTTGCGGGCGGCGCGCAGCAGGAAGATCTGGGTGCGGGTCACCTGCTCGGCTTCGGGGCGCACTTCGGCGCGCAATTCCTCGGGCTTCTTGCCCAGGGATTCCATGCTCTTGCCCTGGCGTTCCAGCTTGGAGCGCATGTCGTCCAGCAGATGGCCCACGTACATGTCCACCATGGACTCGGGCAGGGGGAAGTCCACCATCTTCAGCAGCTTGTCCAGCATGGTCTTCTGGGCGGTGGCCTTCACAAGCTGGGTGCGGCTCTGCATGTAGGAAGAGGTGACCGCCTCGCGCATCTTGTCCATGGACTCGAAGCCCCCGGCTTTCTGGGCCAGGTCGTCGTTGGCCTCGGGCAGGCGGCGTTCCTTCACGGCGTGCACCTTGACCTTCACGGTCAGGCTCTTGCCCGCGAAATCGGGGTTGATGAAGTCGGCCGGGAAGTTCAGGGGGCCTTCGCCCTCTTCGCCGGGGGCCAGGGTCTTCACCAGGTTTTCGAAGTCTTCCAGGGCCTGGCGGTCGCCAAGGTTCATCTGGAAGTTCTCGGCGCTGATGCCTTCCACCGGCTCGCCGTTCTCGAACGCGGCGAAGTCCAGCACCACCACGTCGCCGTCACGGCCGGGGCGCGACTCGGCCACGGGAACCAGTTCGGCCATGTTGGTGCGGATGCGGGTGATGACCTCGTCCACTTCCTTCTCGTCCACCACGGCCTTTTCCTGCTCCACGGCAAAGCCGTCGTAGTCGGGCAGGTCGAATTCGGGCAGCACTTCAAAGGAAATGCTGTACTCGAAGGGGGTGCCGCGCTCCAGCTGCCCGCCGTCGAAGTCGATGCGCGAGATGGGGTTGGCGTCCAGCGCGGTCATCACTTCGTTGATATGCACGTTGACGAGGTCCTGGGTGGCCTCGTTGTAGATTTCCTTGCGGAAGCGGCTTTCGACCAGGTTCGCGGGCACCTTGCCCTTGCGGAACCCGTCAAGGGTCATGTTGGTGCGGTACATGGCGATGGCGGCGGACAGGGCGGCCTCCACCTCTTCGACCGGCACCGTGATGTTGACCTTTTTCTTGACCGGGGAAAGATCTTCGACGGTATATTCCATGGTGCAACGCTCCTTGTGAAAGTCTGTTCGTGCCCGGCGCCCCTGCCGCGCCATGGCTGGCGGGGCGCGGTGCGCTGGTGCCGGGGGCGGGGATTGAACCCGCATGGTGTGAACCACTGGCTTCTAAGACCAGCGCGTATACCAGTTCCGCCACCCCGGCAGTGCGACGGCGCGTTCCCGTGCCGCCAGCCCGGCGGTGCCCCGTGCGGCAGGCGCCGCAAGGCTCGGGACGCTCCGGCGACGGTTCGGCGACGCTTCGGAAAGCCCGCTCCTTTACCATTTGTGACAGCGGAGCGCAAGCCCGCGTCATGGCGGAAGCCGCGCCCCGGCGGGGTGCGCGCGGCATGCGGCACGGCGGTCCTCCCCCCCTGCCCCGCCAGCCTTACCGGATGGTTCGCGGCATCATGGCGCTCCCCGTCCTTCCCCCGCCCTGCCCGCCCGGCCCCGGCGGCCGCCCTGCGCACGCCGGTACGCGCCAATACGCGCAATATGCGCGCATGAGAAAGATGGCCTCCAACCCGCCAGCTTTCTTGACGTATCATTTCCATCAATATACACAATCGAAATGCTGGATTTCAGAAGACTCGAAGCGTTCTGCAAGGTCTACGAACTGCGCAGTTTTTCGCGGGCCGGGGCGGACCTGTTCCTCTCCCAGCCCACCATCAGCGCGCACGTCCTTGCACTGGAAAAGGAACTGGGCGTCCGCCTGCTGGACCGCATGGGCCGGCAGGTGCTGCCCACGCCCGCCGGAGAGGTGCTCTACCGGCGCGCGTCAGAGGCGTTCGCCAGCCTTGCCGCCGCAGAGGCCGAAATCGGCCAGTTGCGCGACGAGGTCAGCGGCGACCTGGTGGTGGGCGGCAGCACCATACCCGCGCATCATGTCCTGCCGGAGGTCATCGCCGGGTTCGTGCGCACCTATCCTGCGGTGCGCGTGCACCTGCGCGTGGGCGACACGGCGGACATCGTGCAGCGCGTCAGCGACGGCGAACTGATGCTGGGCCTGGTGGGCGCGGTGGAGCCGCACCCCGACCTGGTGTTCGAGCCGTTGGTGGACGACGAGCTGGTGGTGGTGGCCACGCCGGAACTGGCGGGCGGCAGGCGCCACGTGCAGGTCGAGGAATTGGCCCAATGGCCGTGGATCATGCGCGAGGCCGGGTCCGGCACGCGGCGCACCTTTGCCGAAGCGCTGGCCTCGGCGGGCATGGACGTGCGGCGGTTGCCGGTGGCCCTGGTGGTGGACAGCACCCAGGCCGTGGTGCAGTACGTGCGCGCGGGCCTTGGGGTCAGCGCCACCTCGCGCCTGGCCGTGGCCGAAAGCATCGCCCGGGGCGAACTGGTGGAGTTGCAGCTTGACGACTGCCGCCCCGCGCGCCAGTTCCACTCGGTGCGCCATGCCCGGCGGCACCGTTTTCCGGCGGCGGCGGCCTTTGCCGCCTACCTCGGCGAGCACACCCGCCACCTGCGCAACGGCAGGGACGCGGACGCGGCGAACGGCGGCAAGGGCCGCGACAAGGACAAGGCATGAGCCGCATTCGGCTTGTCGATTCGGTCAAGGCCGCCGGTTGAGCCGCCAAGGTGGCTCCGGGGGACCTGGAGCGCATCCTGGCGGGCCTTCCGCGCGACCCCGCCGTTGAGGACAGGGTCATCGTGGGCACGCGCCACAACGAGGACGCGGCCGTGGTGCGCCTGCCCGATGGACGCGCCATCGTGCAGACGCTGGACTTCTTCACGCCCATCGTCAACGACCCGTACCGCTTCGGGCGCATCGCCGCGGCCAACGCCCTGTCCGACGTCTACGCCATGGGCGGCGAGCCGTGGTGCGCCATGAACATCGTCTGCTTTCCGGTAAAGCGGCTGCCGGAAACCATCCTGGCCGACATCCTGCGCGGCGGGTCCGACGCCCTGCGCGAGGCGGGCGCGGCGCTGGTGGGCGGCCACAGCGTGGAGGACGACGAAATCAAGTACGGCCTGTCCGTCACCGGGCTCATCGACCCGGACAAGGTGGCCTCCAACGCGGGCCTGCGCCCCGGCGACCGGCTGCTGCTCACCAAGCCGCTGGGCACCGGCATCCTGGCCACGGCGGTCAAGGCCAGTTGGCCGGGGTGGGAGGAGTACGAGGAAGAACTGTTCCGCTGGGCCTCGCGCCTGAACAAGGGCGCAGGCCGGGTCATCCGCGAACTGGGCCTGAAGGCCGCCACCGACGTGACCGGCTTCGGCCTTGGCGGGCACTGCCTGGAGATGGCCAACGCCTCCGAGGTCACCGTGGCCCTGGACACCGCCGCCCTGCCCGTGCTGCCCGGCGTGGCGGAACTGGCGGGCATGGGCCTGGTTCCGGAAGGCAGCCACGCCAACCGCGCCTACTGCCACAAGCACGTGCGCACCGAGCCCGGCGTCAGCCCCGTGCTGGCCGACGTGGCCTTCGACGCCCAGACCTCGGGCGGCATGGTGCTGGCCGTGCAGCCGGAACTGGTGGACCGGGCCGTGGCCCTGCTGGCCGAATCCGGCGACCCGGCCTATCCCGTGGGAGAAGTGCTCGAAGCTCTTCCCGGCGGCGTGCGGCTGGTGCTGCGCTGACGCGCAGCCTGCTCCCCTATCCGCCTATCCGCCGATCCGCCAGTCCGGCGACCCCGCGATCCGGCGTAGCCGGGGACACGGACAAACAACCAGAGAATTCCCGTTGATGCTCCACGCCCCGGCTGCCCGAAAGCGCCGGGGCGTTTCCCATGCCCGTTCCCGCCCCGGATGCGCTTTCCCGCCTACCCCCACCCCCACCCCACCCTGCTCCGGACGGGCGGACTCCTTTCGCGCCCCCTTCCTTCACCTTGACGCATTCCAAGCGGTTACGGCATAGTGCCCCCAGGTGCTCACAACACCTTTTCCACAGGCGGACCGCCGCCGACACAGCGGGGTTGTGCTTGCGTTGCAGGCACGACCGTCTTCTCGCGCGTACGTGTCGGGAGTGCGGAGAATACAATACCCCGCAAGGGGGAATAATCCCGCCGTCCTGTGGCGGTTGTGAGCTCCCGGCAATCTGCGCGGCCGGTGTCTCCCTCCGGGCAGTTGCCTACCCGCAACGCCGGAGGGCTTGTCATGTCGGAACACCCCGCACCCTACGGGCCAGACGCCAAGGTACAGTTGGCCCGCATCCTTGAGGCCACCGGGTGCCGTTCCCGGACCGAACTGGCCGAACTGCTGGGCATCTCGCTGGCGGCAATGGCCAGGGCCAGGAAAAGCGAGGTGATCCCCGCGGACTGGCTGGTCCGGCTGACGCGGCTGGGCATCAATTCCGACTGGATCGTCACCGGCATCGGCCCCCGCTACACGCCATCCGGCCCTGGCTCCGGGGAACAGGCGGTCGTCGAAGCGCCCCCCGGAACCATCCTGCAGGACATCCTGCGCTGCTTTCCCACCCAGGCGCTGACCGACGAACTGGACAGGCGCCGACGCCCCCTCCTGCGCAAGAGACCAATCCCCGCCGTATCGCGGGACGCGGCGAAACGCTGAAACGCGCCCCGCCCGCGCGGGGCAGCTTTCCATGTCTCTGGCAAAATCAAAACCACCCGCATAGCGGGTGGTTTGCTCTGCCCTATAAGGGCATCTTACCGGCCTGCGCCTAAAGGACGCTGCTTTCACTGCGTTCAAGCCAGTACCTTTGTCTCTTTGGCTACCCCTTG
>NZ_JBAIYT010000031.1:0-48555 GCF_036763125.1 Nitratidesulfovibrio sp. 1201_IL3209 | reverse complement strand
GCGACTGGCTTGAACACCTGTAGCGTAACCGGAAAGGTGTTTTTTGGTATAACCGATTGACTCCACCCGCATAGCGGGTGGTTCTCTGTTTCGGTCGCTTCGCTCCCTCAACTGGCTAAAGCCATAAAGGAAAAAGCGAGGCGCACCGTGGCGGCCCCGCTTTCGTGCGTGCAATTCCGTGGCGACGCGCTAGAACGGCACGTCGTCCATGCCGCTGGCCTCGGAGGGGAAGGCCGGGCCGAGGTCCTCGTCCGCACCGCCGTAGGGGTCGCCCTGCGGGGCCTGATTGCGGCGCTGGCCGCCCTGATTACCCTGACCGCCCTGTCCGGCCTGCTGGCCCGATTGCTGATAGGACCGGCGGGGAGCGCCTCCGCCTTCGGCGGGCTGGGCGCCCGCGCCCTCGCCGCGCCGGTCGAGGAACTGGACGCGCTGGGCCTTGATTTCGGTGGAGTAGCGGTCCTGGCCGTTCTGGTCCTGCCACTTGCGGGTCTGAAGGCTGCCCTCGACGAAGACGAGGCTGCCCTTGCCCAGGTAGTTGGCGCAGTTTTCCGCCGCGCGCTGGAAGACCACCACGGTGTGCCATTCCACCCGGTCGACCTTGTTGCCGTCGCGGTCGGTGTACGATTCATCGGTGGCGATGCGCAGGTTGGCGATGGGGGTGCCGTTCTGGGCGTAGCGCAGTTCGGGGTCGCGGCCGAGACGTCCTATGAGCATGACCTTGTTGAGCATGTCGGTTTCCTTGCGATGGTCTGGCTTTGGCTATGGTGGGAGGGACGGCATGCCGCCATCCCTATGGGGTGATACCGTGGGATGCGTTTTGCCGCAACCTCGGCGCGCGGGAAAGGCCGTACAACGGGAAACGGCGATGCCCTGCCCCGGCGTTTCTCCGCCCCGCTTTGCCCATGGCTCCCACCCCACAATCAAAAAGTTTGTGGGAGGGGAAGGGGGTCGGGGGGAAGGGAAGAAGAAGGGGGGTGAGCAGGACACTTTTCAAAGTGTCCTCCCCTTCCCCCCGTTATCTCTTCTGCCTTTCCCTCTTCCGAAGGTTCAGCCTTTGTCTACTGCGCCTTCGCCAGGGCCTTTTCGGCCTGGTCCAGGGCCTCTTCAAGCTCGTCGGTGATACGGTTGGCGGCGCGGGCGTCCCATTCGGCAAGGGCGGCGTCCAGCTTGTCGCGCAGGGTCACGATGGCGGGCACGCGGCCGGCCAGGGCGTCGCGCACGGGGGCGTCCCACCCGGCGAAGCGCAGCCCGTCGTCAAGGGCCTGCACCAGTTCCAGAACGCCGCGCCGGTCGGCGGGTCCCAGAATATCCCCGGCCACGGGCCGGACAAAGGGTTCGGGCCAGGCAAGGGCCACAAGCAGCGGCCAGGCCTTTTCCACGTCCTCGTCGCGGTAGGTGGATGCCCACACGCGCACCTGCAACACCTTGCCCATGGTTACTCCCGTTCTTCCCACTCGGTCTGCACCCGGGCCACCACGTCCTCGATGAGGGACAGCTGGTCCGGCGGGCACACGCCGATAAGAGGTTGGCCCGCATCCACGTTCTCGTTGTGCTGGAAGTACACGGCGTAGATGACGCCGCTGGGGCCGGAATAGGCCAGCCCGGCCTCGCGCTTCATGCGCGACATGATGAACAGGTCCATGCCCTCGTGCAGCGAGACGGAGCGGGGGCCGGAGGCCTTGACCTTCTTGTCCACGTCGGGCGCAAAGTAGTACTTGGCGCGTTCCGGCGCCACGAACAGGTGCAGGGCCTTCTTGAGGATGATGGCCAACACCTCGTCCCTGGACAGAAAGTGGCGCAGCCGCACGAGGGGGGTGCCCGCCTCGACGAAGGCGCCTTCCAGGTGGCGCAGCACTTCCTTCACTTCGCCCTTTTCCACGGCGTGAATGGGCTTCTGATTGCGCTCGCGCTCGATGGTGGCGAGCAGCGTGCCCTTCTTTTCCTTCCACGTGCCGGAAGGCCCGATGACCCGGGTGCCTTCGCGCACGTCGGCGAACGTGACCACGCCGGTGTGCGGCGCGGTGACGACGATCTCCTCGTAGGGAGACGCCTTTATCTCATCCAGCAATTGCGTGATGTCGAACACGGATGTCACCTATCCTGCGTTGGGGCCTGCCCCTACCGGTAGTAGAGGTTGCGGCCGCCCATGGTCAGAAGGGCCTGCTTCAGGTTGACGCGCGCGTCGCGGCGGTCCCAGATGCCCTGGATGTGCCCGCGCGACAGGGCCCGGTAGGCCCGGTGGTAGTCCGGCGGGATGTCCACGCCCGTGGTCTCCTTGATGACGCCCGGCCCGGCGAAGCCGATGTTGGCCGAACGGATGGAGAACTGGTAGGGCGAGCAGCCGAGGAAGCTGGCCAGCGGCCCGGCGTACGAATTGGTGTCGTACAGCACCAGGTACAAGCCCCCGGCCTCGATGTAGCGGCGCACGGCCATGGTGCAGCGGGGCATCTGGATGACGCCGTTGGTGCCTTCCTGGATGCGGATGCCGGCGGTGCCGTGCACGTAGGCCAGGAAGGGGTAGCGCTTCTTCTTGGCGCGCTCGGCGGCCTGGACGAACTTCTCGCCCTCCGCCGCGCCCACGGAGCCGCCCCGGAACGGGGCCACCAGCATGGCCACCACCAGCTTCACGTTGTCGATACGCGCCTCGAAGGTGACGCAGCCGCTTTTCAGGCCGGTCTGCTTCTTGGCCTGCTCCAGCTTGACGTCGAAGCCTTCAAAACCAAGAGGATTGCCCGCCTCGATCTCTGCGTTGAACTCGAAGATGGAGCCCTCGTCGAACACGTTGTGCAGGTACCACTGGTATTCCATGGGAAAATGGTGACCGCAGTAGGTGCACACCCCGGCGAATTCGCCGAACAGGTCGGGAGCCCACAGGTCGAGGCAGCCGTGGGTGGCGGCGTTGGGGCAGGTGATGGCGCGGTCTTCCTTGGCGCGCGGGCTCACGTAGCTCCAGTTGCCGTTGCGCTGGCCTTCGTCGTCCCAGTCGGACAGGGTGGTCAGCTCGCGCTCGGTCTCCTCGCTGCTTTGGCACGAGCCGCCGGGCAGGGCGCAGGTGATCTTGCGCCACGGGGCGGCCACCTTTTCCATAAGCACCTGGGCTTCGGCCTCCACCTCTTCCACGAGGTAGGCGATCTTCTGCTGGTGCTTACGCAGCAGGTCGTACTTGAAGTAGGAGTAGATGTCCCACCAGGCGTCCCAGCCCATGTTGGACAGCTTGCGCAGCACGGGACGCCTGTCGCGCGCGGCGTTGCGGGCCAGGCGGTTGAACTTGCGGTGGCGGCGGCCCACCAGCCGGTCCTTGGCGGACGCGGACAGGCTCCAGCGCACGTACATGTTGTCGAGGTCCATGGTTTCGGCCTTGCCGCGGCGGCGGCGCAACACCATGGCCCGGAACGGGGCGAAGCCCTTCACACCCAGGATCACCTCGTCCGTGGCGCGGATGATCTCCTGGCGCAGGCCCCGGAAGAAGTCGTAGTGGTACGGGCGCGCGCCGAGGGGCGGTTCCGTGACCACGTGGTCGATGTAGCCCATGCGCAGGTTGTCTTCCGCCGTGATGCGCAGTTGCTGGGCGCACTTCTCGATCAGTTCGGGCGCGGCGCGCTGGCCCTGGCGCAGGCGGCCCTCGATGGCCGCCCCCCCTTCGGGCGAGATGACCGAATAGTACCCGTGCGAGAGCATCAGGCGCCGGTCGGCCAGGCCGATGGCCTCTGCCCCGCCGGAGCCCCCTTCGGAGAACACGGCGATGACCGGCACGCGCAGGCCCGCCATTTCGTACAGGTTGCGGGCGATCTGCTGGGCCGCGCCGGGGTAGTCCTCCACGGGGTAGGAGCCGGGCGTGAAGACGTAGGTGTGGATGGGGATGCCTTCGGTTTCGGCGACCTTCATGTACTGAAGGGCCTTGGCGTTGCCCCACGGCTTCACCGAGCCGCCGTTGCGGAACTCCTCTCCATGGCCCTTTTCCTGCCCAATGACCAGCACCGGCTGGTTGATGGTCTTCTTGCCGCTGCGCCGGGTGATGTAGGCGCGGGCGATGAGCATGGAGGGGTCGATGGAGTGCTCGTCCTTGCCGCCGATTTCGGTGAAGTTGTCGTAGACGTTTTCCAGGATGTCGCGCAGGCAGATGCGCTGCGGGTGCCGCACGATGCGCACCTTGTCCATGGGCGTCAGTTCGGCTTCCAGCTTGCGCTCCACGAAGTCGAACAGGTCTTCCAGGGTGGTCAGCGCGGCATTTTCGTCGCTGATGGAGCCCTCGGACAGGCGCAGGTTGAATTCCTGCAACTTGGATTCGAGGAGCGCGATGTTCTCGTTGTGCTTTCCGCCGAACACGTCGCGGATGTAGCCCAGACGTTCGGCAAGGTGCTGCGTTCTCTTTTCGGTATCCATATGTCGCTTCCCCGCAGTTCCGGCGGGTTCGGGTAGCATGCTTGGCGGAGGGCGTTCGCGCGCCGGTGCCGTGGCGGGCGAAGGCTGCCGCGTGTCCGCCGGTATGGACGGCGGACGGCGATGGCCGGGGCTGTGCATATCCGGCGGGGCTGGCCTTGCAGAACGTGCCTGGGGGCTGTTTCCGAATGAGATTTCGTCCGTTGGCGACGATGCCGACGGGCGAAGGGACCATTTGGAACCTGCCCCTAGAACTTGAGGATCCGCGCCGTATTGTCCCTCAGGAACCGGACGTTGGAGCGCAACGGCTCGCCCGCGTTGTTGGCGCCTTCCAGCACCAGCGTGTCAAGGAATTCCACGCCACGCTCCCTGGCTTCCGCAAGGTTCTTGCCCCAGATGATGGCCAGCGCCAGGTTGGGGTCGAACTCGGTGGGGATGTCGTAGGGGTCGTCGCTGGGCACGTGGGTGTGCATGGCCAGCCAGGGGCGCTCGGGCCAGCCGAAGCCGTCCACGCGGCCCACCCACGGGGTGAAGCGGTTGTCCGGGTCTTCGGCGATGAGGCGGTATTCGACGCCCACGCCCTCGAAGGTGATGTCCTCCTGCCCGTAGCCCAGCGGTTCGCCAAGGCCGATGCGGAGCTGCTCGGCGATGAGGTCCACGCCCTTCTGCCCGCGCACGCGGGCGATGGTGGCCGACACGCCGTTCTCCACCTGGATGCGGGTGTTCACTTCCATCAGGAAGGGGCGGCCGTCGCGGGTGACGATCCATTCCCAGGTCCCCACGTTGTCGTAGCCCACCTTGCGGGCCATGGCCAGCGAGTGGTGGGTGATGTCGCGCAGCACCTGGGCGGCGTCGAAGCCGTATTCGATGGACGAAGGATCGAAACCGGGGGCGATCTCGACGCGCTTCTGAAGGCCCGTGGACTGGATGGAGCAGTTGCGGGTGCCGAAGTGCACCGGGTTGCGCCCGCTGCGGTCGGACACCACCTGCACTTCCAGGTGGTTGAAGTCGCGGATGCGCTGCTCGATGAGCACGCCCTCGTCCTTGAACTGGCGCAGGGCGTAGTTGCGGATGCGCCGGTACACGGAGCGGAAGAGGTCGATGTCGTACACCTCTTCGATGCCCATGCCGCCGCCGCCCGCCGATGCCTTGACCAGCACCAGCGGCTTGCGGATGCCCTGCTGCTCCTGGAACTCGAACAGGCTCTGGGCCACCTTTTCCGCTTCCATCTCGTCGTAGATGGGCCGGTCGGAACCGGGCACGGTGGGCACGCCCAGGCTGCGCGCAAGGCGCTTGGTGTTGATCTTGTCGCCCAGTTCGCGGATCACCCGCCACGAGGGGCCGATGAAGATGAGCTTCCTGTCGCGCTGGGAGACGCGGCGGGCGAAGCGGTAGTCTTCGGCGAAAAAGCCGTAGCCCGGATGCACGGCGGTGGCGCCCGCATCGTCGGCGACGGCCATCAGTTCGTTGGCGTCATGATAGGAAGAGACGCGGCAAAGGCTCTTGTCGCCACCCAGTTCGCGGGCGATGCGCACATGGCCCGACGCGGCGTCCTCCGCCGTGTACACGCACGTGAAAGCCAGGCCCAGCTTGCGGCAGGCCTGAACGATGCGAATGGCGATTTCCCCTCTGTTCGCCACCAGCACCTTGTGGTCTTTCGTCTGCACCAATGTCCCTCGATATGGTTGTTACATTTTCATGGGCCGCACGACGCCACCGCGACGCCGGAGCATCGCGCACCGCTGCACGGGCACCCTCATGCCCGCGCATGGCCGTCAGACGTCCAGTTCCGTCCCGGCAGCGCTGTCCACCGTGAGCCCGGTGGAACCGCCCGCGCCGGTGGAGGCGGCCCCGCTGTCGCGGTGCTGCCCGGCGGCCTGCGCATCACGTTGCCCGGATTCCGCCTTGCGCCGGGCGATCATCCGCTTCTGGACCTCAAGGATCAGCTTGTCCAGGCGCGATTCCTGCCAGAAGTCCGGCGAGGCGAATTCGCAGCCCACAAGGCCAACCCCACCCAGCCGCGCCACCCTGGCGGGCAGCGAGGTGATGTAGGGCCTGCCCAGGATCAGCAGGTCGATCCGGAGGTTCTCCCCTTCCGAGAAGGCGTGGCCGGGGGCGTGCAAGGCAATGCCCACCGCGCTCACGTTTTCCACGGGGAACGTGCCGTCCTTCCCCGCCACGCTTGCTTCAAGGCCGGGCACCGACGTGCGGTAGGCCCGGCGTTCGCCCTCGTGGTCCGAGGGCAGCGTGAAATCGAAATCCTCAAATTCGTCGTGTGTCATCGCCATCCCCGGCCCCCCCGGTTGCGTACAGGGTCGTGGAGCAGGTCCCCCGCGTCATTTGGTCACCCTGCGTTCCAGCATGAACTCCACGCGCCGGTTGCGCGCCCGGTTCTCTTCCGTGGTGTTCGGGAACAGGGGGTCTAACTCACCAAGCCCGGTGGCTGTCAACCGCTTGGAGTCGATGCCGGCTTTCAGAAAATAGCGTAATACGCTCACCGCGCGCAACGAAGAAAGTTCCCAGTTATCCCGGAACCTTGAGGTCGGGCTGGGTTGCGAGTCGTCCGTAAACCCCCGGATGTTTATGGACTGGTCCTTCTTGCGCACGAACAGGTCGGCCAGCGGTTTCAGGTAGCGCTCGGCCTGGGGGTTCAGATCCGCCTCGCCGGGGGCGAACATGACTTCGGCGGGAATGCGCAGGGTTATGACCCCCTCGTCGAACACCGCGCCGATGACGCCCTCCATGCCGTTCCGGGTCAGGTAGGTGCGCATTTCCGAATAGGTGCTGCGCTGGGCTTCGATGATCTGGCGTTGCAGGCGCACGGTTTCCAGCAGCGCGCTCGAATCGTCGCTGCGCACCGCCGATGTGGTCAACTCGCTGTCCTTGCCGCCGAACACCGTGCGCACGGCGTCGAAGGTCTCGGTCACCCTGGTCTTGTCGATGGTGGACAGGGCAAAGAGCAGGATGAAGAAACACAGCAGCAGCATGGACATGTCGGCAAGGGTCGCCAGCCACTCCATGGGCGGCTCGTCCTCTTCCACTTCCATGTCGAGTTCGTCGTCATCTGCCATCCTTGCGCTCCTTGGGGGGCAGGAACGAGGAAAGCTTCTCGTACACCAGTCTGGGGTTGTTGTTCTCGAGGATGCACTTGGCCCCCTCGAAGATGATCAGCAGGTGCAGTTCCTCCTGCATGCTGCGCGCCTTGAGCTTGCCGGCGATGGGCAGGAACAGCAGGTTGGAGAGCAGCGCACCGTAGAAGGTGGTGATGATGGCCACGGCCATGGCCGGGCCGATGGAGGAAGGATCGTCGAGCGAGGCCAGCATCTGCACCAGGCCGATGAGCGTGCCGATCATGCCGTACGCGGGCGAATAGCCGCCCAGCCGGTTGAACACGCTGATGGACACGTTGTGCCGCCGCTTCATGGAGGCGATCTCGATGGACACCGTGCCCCGGATCAGGCCGGGGTCGGCGTTGTCGGCGATGAGCTGGCAGGCTTTCTTGATCAGGGCGTTTTCGGTCTGCACGTTCTCCAGCGCGATGAGCCCTTCGCGGCGGCTGATCTCGGCGATGCGGACCATGGTGTTCACCACGTCCTGCGCCTGCACCCGCTTGGTGCCGAACGCCTTGAAGCCGCCCCGCACCGCCTGCATCACTTCTTCAAGGGGAAAGGTCACCAGAATGGACGCCGCGGTGCCCCCGAACACGATCATCACGCTTGCTATGTCAAAGAATTTCCCCGGCTCGGGGCCCATCATGATGGCCCCGACCACTAGGCCGAAGCCCGTGAGTACCCCGAAAAAAGTTGCTATATCCATAGGTTCGACCTAACATCCCGCCTGTTCGCTGTGCTGCGCCGCCAAGTCCCCCCGGATGCGGACGCAGGCAGTGCGGACCGGATGGACCGGTCTGGTGGCCCCCCACCGTTCACGCACAATCAATAATGTCGGTGATCTTATGCAAAACCCGGAAAATGTCCAGAATTCCGCATCCGTTATCGCCTCCGCCATTTCCGGCCAGACCGGACACACGCCCCGGCCCCGCGTGGGCGTGGTGTGCGGCACCGGCCTTGGCGGCCTGGCCGACGCCCTGGACGCGCCCGATGCCCCGAACGCGCCCGTTGCTTTGGACGCGCCCGTTGCCCTGCCCTACGCGCGGATACCGGGCTTTCCGCAGTCCACGGTGGCCTCGCACGAGGGGCGGTTCCTGTTCGGGCGCATCGGCGGGGTGGACGTGGTGCTCCAGCAGGGGCGCTGCCATCTGTACGAGGGCTACCCGCCCGAAGACGTGTGCATGGGCGTGCGGGTCATGGCGGCGCTGGGCATCGAAACCCTGGTCATCACCAACGCGGCGGGCGCGCTGAACCCGCGCTGGGACGCGGGCGACCTGATGCTGATCACCGACCACGTCAACTTCACCGGCCGCAGCCCCCTGACCGGTCCCAACCACGACGCCTGGGGACCGCGCTTTCCCGACATGAGCGCCCCCTACGACGCGGCGCTGGGCCGCATCGCCATGGAAGAGGCGGCGCGCCTTGGCGTGCGGCTGGAGCGCGGGGTGTACGCGGGCGTGCCCGGCCCGCAGATGGAAACCCCCGCGGAAACCCGCATGTACCGCCAGTTGGGCGCCGACGCCGTGGGCATGTCCACGGTGCTGGAGGTGATTGCCGCGCGGCACATGGGGCTGCGGGTGCTGGGCATTTCGTGCCTGACCAACAAGAACCTGCCCGACTGCATGCGCGAGGCCCCGCTGGAAGAGGTCATCCGCGTGGCGGGCGAGGCCGGGGGCAGGCTGACCCGGCTGGTGGCGGCGGTGGTGGCGAGGGTGTAGGGGATGTAGAGGGGGGAAAAAAGTGCGTTCCGCTGTTAGTGGAGCGAATGTTCCGCCTTTCATCACGGGATGTACTGATTCATAGTTTGGGCCGCCTCCGGCGTGGGCAGGGGGCCATTGAACGATGGCCCCCTGCACCCTGGTCTGCCCCCCGTCAAGTAGACAGTGAAAAGCCCCCCGAGGGCATCATTCAGGCGGCCAGCTTTTTCCTGTATTCCACTGGGGAAAGCTGGCCGAGTCTCTTCTGAAAACGTTCCGCATTGTAAAAATGGATGTAATCTTCTACCAAGGCCATCGTCTCGGCAGCAGGCAAGGCCTTTTTACCGGTGAATATTTCTGTTTTCAGGTGCGAAAAGAAGGATTCAACGACAGCGTTGTCAAGGCAGTTACCCTTTCTTGAATGACTACCCCGTATTTTCATTTCAGAAAGTCTGTCCGCATATGCCTTGTGCGTATACTGGAACCCTTGGTCAGAGTGCAGAATGGCCTTTTCCGTGTGCCGAGGAAGAGCACGCAGGGTGGCAAAGACTAGGTCAAGGTTGTTGCGATTTGATATGGTATGGGCAAGAATTTCGTTGTTGTGTAGATCCTGGATGACTGACAAATACATAAATCCATTGCTGATAGGAAGATATGTAATGTCTGTCACAAGTTTTTTGCCTGGTTGCGAGCTTGTAAACTCTCGCTTCAGTAAGTCCGGGAAAAGGCTGCTGCCCACCTTGCCGAAGAATTTCCGCTTGTTGCGAATGACGGACTGGATTCCGAGTTTGCGCATCAGTCGGTATGCTCGCTTGTGGTTTACAAGCAGTCCTTCCCGCTTGAGCGCAACGGCCATTCGGCGGTATCCATAATACGGATGAAACGAGTGGATTGCGGTGATATGCATCTCAATGATGTCATTCTCACGATGTCGAGAGGATGTCTTTTTCCACTTATAAAATCCAGATTTGGATATACCTTCATGCTTCAGAAGAACTGCGAGTGGGTGCCGACTTCGCAGTTCATCGACTATCGAGAAGTTCCATCCTTTTTGTGCGCTCCCCATTCGTGGCCGAACCGGGAGCGATATAACTTTTTTACGTATTCAAGCTCCGCCTTGACGTACTTGAGCTCTTCTTCGACAGAAGTGAACTTTATACGAGGACGACCGCAGCGTTCTCCTTGTCTGCCTCGTCCATCCTCAAGAGATTCACCACGTTGGAACTTGGCAACCCAAGTGCGCAGTGTCTTCTTGTCCTTCAATCCCAGTTCATTTGTTAACTGCTGGTAACCCTTATCGCCCTCAAGGTAGAGCTTGACCGCAGCCTCCTTGAATTCCTTGCTATACGTCATAACGTTCCGCTGTGACATAAAACACCCCCATCAGGTTACAACGTCATCCCTCGTGGGGCTTTTTTACGTTGTCCACCTAATGGGGGGCATACCACCCCCGCGTTCCAGGGGGGCTTCGCCTCCCCTGGACCCCCAACGTATCCTGCACCGCATTTTCGCCGGACAGCTTCCCTGCGGCGCAAGCGCCTTCGGGCGATCTGTCCGGCGCAATGCCCATGTGCACGCGGCTCTCGTCGTTCAGGCCAGGGTCCGAGTTCTGCCTTTACCGCCGGTCCGTTCGCGGTGCACCCGCTACGCCGGAGCTTCCGCCGTCGCAAAGCCTCCGGCGGCGATCTCCGGCGGCGGGCGCAATCCGCGCGGGTTGTTTCGCCACACCGAAGCGATGCAAGGCGCACGGCCCGCTGCCGCCGCGAATACGATGGTATGCCCCTGCGCGATATGGTCGGAGTTCCTCCACCCGGCGCTGCCACGATACCGTTGCACCTCGCGCGCAGCCGTATCCCTTGCCATTGTCTGCCCATCAGTTGCATTTACTTAATCATCTCGTCAGGCCGACACACGCTTGCCACCCGGCACGCGTAGGTGTATGGAAGCCCTCCGCGATACGCCGTGACCGGCATCGCATGGCCCCTCGCCGGGTTCCGCCGCAAGGTCACCGCGCCGTCGCCCCGCCCCGCCTCCCCGCCGCATGCGGGAACGCGTCTTCCCACCCAAGCCACCAGCCGCGCCGGGCCAGAGGCCCTGCCCCGCCCGTGGCCGAAGCCCATCCCGCCAGGAGAATTTCCCTTGAGCACCGCAGTGCACAACGACAGGTTGCGCAACGTCGCCATCATCGCCCACGTCGACCACGGCAAGACCACCCTCGTGGACGCCATGTTCCGCCAGAGCGGCGTGTTTCGCGCCGACCAGCAGGTGGACGACCGCGTCATGGACCGCATGGACCTGGAACGCGAGCGCGGCATCACCATCGCCGCCAAGAACTGCGCCGTGACGTGGCAGGGCGTGAAGATCAACATCATCGACACCCCCGGCCACGCCGACTTCGGCGGCGAGGTGGAGCGCGCCCTGTCCATGGCCAGCGGCGCCATCCTGCTGGTGGACGCCTCGGAAGGCCCCCTGCCCCAGACCCGCTTCGTGCTGCGCAAGACGCTGGAAGCGGGTCTGAAGGTTGTGGTGGTGGTCAACAAGATCGACCGCAAGGACGCCCGCCCGCAGGAAGTGCTGAACGAGATCTACGACCTGTTCATCGACCTCGACGCCAACGAGGAACAGCTGGAATTCCCCGTGCTGTACGCCATCGGCCGCGACGCCGTGGCCATGCACGGCCTGGAGGACGAGCGCATCGACCTCACCCCGCTGTTCGAGACCATCGTCCGGGAAATGCCCGGCCCGCTGCACGACCCGGCCGAGCCCTTCCAGATGCTGGTGGCGGACCTGGCCTATTCCGACTACCTCGGCCGCATGGCCGTGGGCCGCGTGTTCCACGGCTCGGTCAAGGCCAAGGAAACCCTGGTCTGCATCGACGAGGACGGCAGGGAAAATCCCCTGCGCGTCACCCGGTTGCAGGTCTACGAAGGGCTGCAACTGCGCGACGCCGAAGAGGCCGAGCCCGGCGACATCGTGGTGGTGGCGGGCATCGAGGACGTGAAGATCGGCGACACCATCTGCACCCGCGAAGCCCCGCGCGCCCTGCCCCGCATCCGCGTGGACGAGCCCACCGTGGCCATGCGCTTCACCATCAACACCTCGCCGCTGGCCGGGCGCGAAGGCAAGCTGGTGCAGTCCAGCAAGATCCGCGAACGCCTGCTGCGCGAAGCCCTGTCCAACGTGGCCATCCGCGTGGAGGATTCCGAGGAGCGCGACAGCTTCATCGTCAAGGGGCGCGGCGAATTCCAGATGGCCATCCTCATCGAGACCATGCGCCGCGAAGGCTTCGAACTGTGCGTGGGCCGGCCGGAAGTCATCATGCGCGAAAAGGACGGCGAACGCCTGGAACCCATCGAACACCTGTACGTGGACTGCGACGAGATGTTCATGGGCGTGGTCACCGAAAAGCTGTCCATCCGCAAGGGGCGCATGACCAACTGCGCCAACAACGGCACCGGCCGCGTGCGGCTGGAGTTTTCCGTGCCCTCGCGCGGGCTCATCGGCTACCGCGACGAATTCCTTACCGACACCAAGGGCACCGGCATCATGAACTCGTACCTGGAAGGGTACGAGCCGTACCGCGGCGATTTCCCCACCCGGTTCACCGGCTCGCTGGTGTCCGACCGTTCGGGCAACGCCGTGGCCTACGCCCTGTTCAACCTGGAGCCGCGCGGCGAAATGTTCTGCGTGCCCGGCGACCCGGTGTACGAAGGGCTGATCTGCGGTGAACACAACCGCGAGAACGACATCGACGTGAACCCCACCAAGGAAAAGAAGCTCACCAACATGCGCGCCTCGGGCAAGGACGAGAACGTCATCCTTACCCCCGTGCGGCCCATGACCCTGGAGCGCGCCCTGCACTTCGTGCGCGAGGACGAGATGGTGGAGGTCACCCCCCTGTCCATCCGCCTGCGCAAGACCATCCTGGCCGCCCAGAAGCGCTACCAGATGGAAGCCGCCAAAAAGAAGGGCAAGTAGACAAGGGGAACGTAGCTGCAAGGCGTGCGGCCGAGAGGCACGCCGCATCGCATGCACGGCGGCCGGAATCCGGAAGGGTTCCGGCCGCCTTTCGTGTGCGGGTGGCGACGCGCGGGCCTTGCCGTCAGCCGCCCGGCCTGATGGCCATACCCGGCGCGTCCGGTTTCCGACAGCGCGCATCGAACGCGTTTCATGCCAACGGGATACGCAAACGGCACGCTTCCTGCTTTTCCGGCTGCAAGCCCAAGGAGGCACACTCATGAAAGACAACATCATGCGCCAAGCCGCCGAAAACCTGACCACCGAAGACCGCGACATGCTCCGCCGCCTTGGCGAGGCCACCCGCACCGACGGCACCAAGCCCGCGCTGGACATGGACCTGCGCTCCGACCTGTGCGCCGAGATGGCCGAAATGGCCGAGGCCGTGCGCAGCCTGCTGACCCTGCTGAACCGCCACGGCTTTCTGGAAACGCTGCCCGACAGGGCCCACCCCGCCTACCAGTCGGTGATGCGGCGCATCGGGGCCTCCGCCCTGCGCGGCCAGGGCCTGCTGGCCCGCTCCGAGGCGATGGACAAGGACACCCTGCTGGCGGTCATGCCCGAGCACAACAGGCGGCTCAATTAGCGGATTCACCGGCCTCCCGGATCAGTGCCCGGCCTGTTCCGCGCCCAGCCCCGCCAGAAAGTCCGCCGCCCGCGCCTCGGACCAGTAGCGGTTGTCGCCGTTCAGGGTCACGAAGCCCACGTGGCCGCCGTCGCGCGGCATCTCCAGGTGCAGCGCCGGGTTGCGGGCCGCCTCCGCCTCGGGGAAGCACCCTTGCGACAGGAACGGGTCGTCGCAGGCGTTGACCAGCAGGGTCGGCGCCCGGATGGCGTGCAGCACCGGCAGGCAGCCGCTGCGCCGCCAGTAGTCCATGGCCGAGGCAAAGCCGTGCAGCGGCGCGGTGAACCGCTCGTCGAACTCGGCGAAGGTGCGCATGGCGTCCAGCCCGGCCAGGTCGAACATGCCGGGGAACAGGGCCGCCTTTTCGCGCATCTTCACCCGCAGCGAGCGCAGGAAGTATTCCATGTAGATGCGGTTGGCGGGCCGGTCCAGCACGGCGGCCGCGCCCACCAGGTCGCACGGCACGGAAAAGGCCGCCGCCCCCACCACCTCGGCGGGCACGCGGCCGGGATTCTCGCCCAGGTACTTCAGGGTCTGGTTGCCGCCCATGCTGAAGCCCACCAGCGCCACCCGCCGGTAGCCCCGGGCCAGGCAGAACCGCACGGTGGCGTGCAGGTCTTCCGTCTCGCCGCTGTGGTACATGCGCGGCTGGCGGTTGGTCTCGCCGCCGCAGCCCCGGAAGTTGCGGGCCACCACGTCCCAGCCGGTGGCGGCCAGCGCGCGGGCCATGCCCTGCACGTAGCGGCGGCGCGAGTGGCCTTCCAGCCCGTGCGAGACGATCGCCACGCCCCGGAACGGAGCGAAGGGGTCGGCGGGGGTCAGGTCCAGGTCGATGAAGTCGTCGGGCAGGTGCAACCGTTCGCGGCGCTGCTCCACCTCCGGGCGGGGACGGAACAGCACGGGAAAGATGGTCTGCGCGTGCCCGTTGCGCAGGAAGAACGGCGCGCGATAGCTGGAAGCGAAGGAGACGGGCATGGGAGGCGGTCCTTGGGAGTGGTCTCGGGGAAGTCTGCCGGGGGGATTTTCGGGGGCGGTTTCGGGGAAGGTCTCGGGCGGCCCCGCAACGGTCGCGGGCAACGCGGGGCGTGGCGGTGGCGAACATACGGCACCCGGCGGCGGCTGTCGATGGGCGGTTGCGCACCACGGGCGCGCGGAACGGGCGCGTCTCCCCCACGTCTCACCCACTCGCGGGGTGACAAGCGGCGCGGCCTCGGGTAGGAGTGCCGCCACGGGCGCATCCCGCCCCTTCACCCAACCTTCCGCAACGCCGGGCGCATCCCGCACACCATAATCACGTGACCCGCACCGCTACCGACGTCATCGCCACCGACGTGATCATTCTGGGGGCCGGGGCCTCCGGCCTGTTCTGCGCCATGACCGCCGCCGCGCGCGGCCGCCGCGTGACGCTGGTGGACCACGCCCGCGCCACCGGGCGCAAGGTGCGCATCGCCGGCGGCGGCAAGTGCAACTTCACCAACCTGGAGATGCACGCGAAGCACTACGTGGGCGGCAATCCCCACTTTCCCAAGTCCGCCCTGGCCCGGTTCACCCCGTGGGACATGGTCAGCCTGGTTTCCGAAAACGCCATCGCCTGGGAAGAGCGCGAGCACGGCCAGTTGTTCTGCCTGCACGCGGCCGACGACGTGGCCGACCTGCTGGAGCGGCGCTGCCGCGCGGCGGGCTGCCGCTTTCTGCTGGGCCAGCGCGTGGAGGGCGTGGAGCACGACGGCACGGCCTTCGTGGTGACCATCGCCCCGGCGCAGGCCCCCGGCAGCGATACGGACAGCGACGCGGAGCCCGGCCCGCAAGCCGCCGGGCGCGGCGGCCCCGGCACGCCCGTCCGGCTGCGCGCCGCCTCGCTGGTGGTGGCCACGGGCAGCCCGGCCTGGCCGCAGGTCGGGGCCACCGACATCGGCCACCGCATCGCCCGCCGGTTCGGCCACGCGGTGGCGCCGCCCCGCCCGGTTCTGGCGCCGCTGGCCATGCCCCCGCAGTGGCCGCTGCACGGGCTTGCGGGCATCGCCCTGCCCGCCCGCGTCACGACGGCAGGGGTCTCGTTCACCCTGCCCCTGCTGTTCACCCACCGGGGCATCAGCGGCCCGGCGGCGTTGCAGGCATCCTGCCACTGGCAGCCCGGCGCGCCGGTGGAGATCGACTTTCTGCCCGGCGAAAACCTGGACGAAATGCTGCGCGTCCCTGAACACGGCAAGCTGCTGGCGCGCACCCTGCTGGGCCGCCTGCTGCCAACCCGTCTGGCGGACCGGCTGGTGCCGCCCGACATTTCGGACCGCAGGATCGCCGAACTGTCCAGAACCGCCCGCGCCGCCCTGCACGCCGCCGTGCACGCCCACGCCGCCGTGCCCGCGGGCACCGAGGGCATGCGCAAGGCGGAAGCCGCCGCGGGCGGCGTGCGCGTTGACCGGATATCCTCGCGCAGCATGGAAAGCGCGTTGCGCCCCGGCCTGTTCTTCACCGGAGAGGTGTTGGACGTCACCGGGCAACTGGGCGGCTATAACCTGCACTGGGCCTGGGCCAGCGGCAAGGCCGCAGGCGAGGTTGCCTGACCCGCCGCGCCAGCCCCATCCCGCCCGCCATCCTTTCCGGGCATTCGCGCGAATTTTCCGTTTCGCCCTTGCCTGCGGGCCGCGCGCGTCCTAACATTACGGAATGACACAGGCGCGGACCGGCGATGAAAACCGGAGAGACGCCGCGCACTCCGCTCACCGGCCCGTCCGCTGACCCTTCCGGCGGCCACCACCCGCGCGCCCGGCATGCCGGGGCAGCGCGCCCCCCACCCCACACCACGCCCTATGGACGACACAGGCACATCCGGTTCCCTCTACTTCGAGGCAGGCGTCATCGTCCTGCTCATCCTGATCAACGGCTTCTTCTCGCTGGCCGAAATGTCGCTGGTGGCCTCGCGCAAGGTGCGCCTGCGCCAGGACGCGGAACGCGGCACCAAGGGCGCGGCCACGGCCCTGCGCCTGCTGCGCGAACCCGACCGGCTGTTCTCCACCGTGCAGATCGGCATCACCCTGGTGGGCATCCTCACCGGGGCCTACGGCGGGGCCGCGCTGGCCGGGCACCTTTCCGCCGCGCTGGCCCGCGTGGACGTGCTGCGCCCCTACAGCGGCCCGCTGGGCTTCGGCCTAGTGATCCTGATCATCACCTACCTGACTCTGATTCTTGGCGAACTGGTGCCCAAGCGCATCGCCTTCGGCAATCCGGAGGCGTGCGCCCGCCGCACCGCGCCGGTCATGGCGCTGCTGCTGCGCGTGTCCCTGCCGCTGGTGCAGTTGCTCAGCGCGTCGTCGCGCGCGGCCTCGCGCCTGCTGCGCCTGCCCGAAGGCGGCGACAGGGCGGTGACCGAAGAGGATATCCGGGGGCTCATCGGCGAGGGGGCCGCATCCGGCGTGGTGGAACACGCCGAGCGCGACATGCTGGAACGCATCTTCCGGCTGGGCGACCGGCGCGCGGGGTCGCTGATGACCCACCGCTCGCAGGTGGAATGGCTGGACCTGGACCAGCCCGACGAAGAGAGCATGCTGCGCATCGCGCAGTCGTCCCATTCCTGCTTTCCCGTGGCGCGGGGCGACATCGCCGCCGCCACCGGGGTGCTCAAGGCGCGCGACTTCCTGGCCGCCCGGCTGGACGACCCGGCCATCCCCATGGACAGCTTCGTCCGGCAGCCGCTGTACATTCCCGAAACGGCCCGCGCCCTGACCCTGCTGGATCTGTTCCGCAACTCGGAAGGGCTGCCCTTCGCCCTGGTGGTGGACGAGTACGGCGAAGTGCAGGGCGTCATCACCACCTACGACGTGCTGGAAGCCGTGGTGGGCGAGATTCCCGACGACGCCGGCGATCCGGAACCCGCCGCCATGCAGCGCGAGGACGGCAGCTGGCTGCTGGACGGCCTGCTGCCCTTCGAGGAAATGTGCTCGCTGGTGGGCCTGGGCGCGCCCGACGAGCCCGATGACCGCCCCGGTTCGTACGAAACCCTGGCCGGGTTCATGCTGCACCGCCTGGGCCGCATTGCCCGCCTGGGCGATTCCCTGCGCTGGCGCGGCTACCGCTTCGAGATCGTGGACATGGACGGCCGCCGCATCGACCGCGTGCTGCTGACCCCCGCCCCCGACCGCGCCGACGACGTGGGCGACGACGCGCCGTAGCGGGCGATCCGCCGCCAGGGCACCCTGCTTGTCGGTCAGCCCCCCTTGCAAGTGCGGCCGCAGGCATTACAGACATATCCTGCGCGGGCGATCCGCCGCGCAAGGAGGCGACCATGGCCACCGGATGGGCGGGCGACAACGCCGTCAACGACCAGATACGCGATTCCATCGCCGACGAGGTGCAACGGGCGCGCGACAGCCTGCCCAAAGGGCCGGGCCTGGACTTCTGCGAGGAATGCGGCGACCCCATCCCGGAGGCGCGCAAGCGCGCCCTGCCCGGCGTACGCCTGTGCGTGCAGTGCCAGAAAGAGGCCGACCGGGACCGCCAGACTGTTTCGCTGTACAACCGCAAGGGCAGCAAGGACAGCCAGTTGCGCTGACGGGACGTGCCCCGGACCCCGGCATGCCACGACAAAAGAAGGGAGGAGCTTTCCGAAGCGCCTCCCTTTGCCTTTCCGGTCCATCACCCGCCGCGTCCGGCTCCGTCATCCTGCCGGTCAGGTCAACGCGCAAGCAGCAGCGCCGCGCCCCACAGGCAGCCCGCCGCCGCCAGCCCGGCCACGCGCAGGTGGCGCAGCAGCGCTTCCAGCCGGTCGGCGTCCCACGAGGCAACGGAGGGCGCGGGGGCGGAGGGCGTAGCGTCCGGGCGCGGCCCCAGCACCGGCTTGTGCCTGACCACCCCGAAGTAGGGGGTGGGTCCGCCCATGGGCGCGCCGTGCAACCACGCGGCGGCGCTCATGGGCCAGCCCGCGTTGGGCGATTCCATGGTCCGGGCGTCGCGGGCCATGGGGCCGAAGCCCTGCCAGCCGCCGCGCCCCCCATCCGGGGATGCCAGCGGTGCCGACAGCCACAGGAACAACGCGGACAGCCGCGCGGGCAGCCACGCCAGCAGGTCGTCCAGCCGGGCGCAGGCCCGGCCCAGGTCGCGCCATTGTTCCGTGCGGTAGCCCCACATGGAATCCATGGTGCTCACCGTCTTGTAGCCCCACAGTGCGGCGGGGCCGCCCAGCAGCAACCAGAAGAACGGGGCCACGAAGCCGTCGTTGAAATTCTCGGCCAGGGTTTCCGCCAGCGCGCGGCGCAGGTCCGGCCGGTCCAGCGCGGCCGTGTCCCGGCTGACCAGCATGGACACCGCCGTGCGGGCCTCGTCCAGCGTCCCGTGCTCGATGGCGTGCAGCGTGCGCCGCCCCTCGCGCAACAGGCCGCCCAGGGCCAGCCCGGCCCACGCGAAGTGCACCGCCGCCAGCCCGCCCAGCCAAGGGGCGAGAACCGGCAGGCTGGACAGCAGCCACACGGCCAGTGCGGAGCCGCCCGCCACGGCCATGACGGCAAGGACGCCTGCCCGGCGCAGGGCGGCGGGCCGTTCCCCTTCCGGCAGCCTGTCGGCACGGCGGCGGGCCATTCCTTCCGCCCGGCGCAGCACGCGGCCCACGCCGCACACCGGGTGCGGCAGGCCGCGCGGGTCGCCCAGCCACAGGTCCAGCATCAGGGCCAGCGGCGGCACGGCCAGCAGGCCCCATGCGCCCCACACCCCCCATACCTCCCATACCTGATAGACGGAAACCATCAGCGCCCTTCCAGCGCCCCGGTGTGCGCCAGCGCCTGATACAGCACGATGCCCGTGGCCGTGGACAGGTTCAGGCTGCGCACCTCGCCCCAGATGGGAATGCGCACGTGATGGGGCGTGGCGTCCAGCACCTCCGGCGGCAGGCCGGTGGTCTCCGGCCCGAAGACAAGGGCATCCCGCTCCGTGAACTCGAAGCGGTGCACCGCCCCGCCCGCGCGGGCGCTGGTCATGACCAGGCGGCGCTCGCGCCCCGGCCCGTCCAGGTACGCCTGCCAGTCGGGCCACACGGAAAGGTCCACGTGCGGCCAGTAGTCCAGCCCGGCCCGCTTCAGGTAGCGGTCGCCCAGACTGAAGCCCAACGGCTCGATGAGGTGCAGCGCAGTGCGCGTGGCCGCGCACAGCCGCGCCACGTTGCCCGTGTTGGGCGGAATTTCCGGGTGGTACAGGACGATGTGCATGTAGAGCCCAATATGTTGAAAAGACCGTACCGGGGGAAGGAACCTTTTGAAAAAGGTTCCTTCCCCCGGACCCCCAATCTTTGCTGTCGCCATCCGTAACACTCGCGCTTCGCGCTCATGTAACGGCTGCCGCTCCTCCCAAATTTTTCAATTGGGTGGGGCATAACGCTGTCCATTTTCACATGGTTGTCAGTTCTGCAACACAACACCAGCATTGGTACCAGAGTCTATCTTCTTTACCTTGGTGGCATCCCCGACATCGGGCAGGTCCGGCAATTCGGGCATGGCAAGCCCGTTGCCCGCCAAGGTGGCATCCCCCGCGCGCAGCAGCCCCTTCAGCCGGGCGATGCGCTGGTACGACTGGCGGATTCGGTCCTCGGAGATGCGCCCCGAATGTACGAGGCCGGTCAGCGTTGCGTGCGCCCGCGCGGCCAGGTCCGGCTGCCAGCGCAGGTTGTTGCCGAACAGCAGGATGTCCGCCCCGGCGTCCACGGCGCGGAACACCACCTCTTCCAGCGGGTAGCGGTCGGTGATGGCGCCCATCTGCAAGTCGTCGGTGACGACCACGCCCCGCCAGCCCATGTCGCGGCGCAGCAACCCGTCGATGGCCGCCCGCGACAGGGTGGCCGGGTGCGCCGCGTCCAGCCGGTTGTCGTACAGGTGGCCCACCATGACCATGCCGCCCCAGCCGTCGGCCCAGGCGTTGCCCGCCGGGCGCAGCAGCGCGCGGTAGGGCCATAGTTCCTCCGGCCTGCGGGTGGCGGACACGTCGGTGACGCCCAGGTGCGAATCGGCGCGGGCGCTGCCGTGGCCGGGAAAATGCTTGAGGCACGAGACCACGCCCGCCTGGGCCATGCCGTTGACGAACGCCGCCGCGTGGGCCGCCACCGCACGCGGGTCGCGCCCGTAGGCCCGCCCCAGCCTGCCGATGGCCGGGCTGTCCGGGTTCACGTCCACGTCCACCACCGGCGCGAAGTTCAGGTTCACGCCCGCATCCGCCAGTTCTCGGCCCATGGCCACGGCGCGTAGCCGGGTTTCGTCCACCGTGCCCTGCCCCAACTGGCGCGCCGGGGGATACTGGGTGAAGCCGCGCTCCGGCTTCAGCCGCTGCACCCGGCCGCCTTCCTGGTCCACGGCCACGAACAGCGGCAGCCCGGCGGGGGACGCGGAGGCGGCGGCCTGCAACGCGGCGGACAGCGCGCGCACCTGCTTGGGGGAGATGATGTTGCGCTCCGGGCTGCCGGTGGTCAAGTCGCGGTCGAACAGGATGACCCCGCCCACGCGCCCGGCGCGGATGTCGGCCAATACCTCATTCACGCCGTAGGTCGAGTTTCCGGCTGGCGGGGCAGCGTTGGTCGCCTTGGTCGCGTTGACCGCGTTGACCGCGCCGGGCCGCAGCAGCTTGCCCAGGCCCGGCACGCCGCCCGCGCGCAGGGCCGCGGCCTGCGCCTGCGCCCCGCGAAAGCCCACCATGAACATCTGGCCGATCATGTCGGAAAGGGAAGGTTCGCCGTGGGCCTGTGCCTTGCCCTGCCCCTGCTCCTGTCCCGTCACGGAAGCGGGCGCGGGCCGTGCAGCCGCCCCCTTGGGGGCCGCCGGGCCGGACACGGCGGGCACGGAAGGACTTTTGGGCGCGGCCACCTTGGGCGCGGTGACGGAGGGAGCGGCGGGCGTAGTCACCGTGGCGTTGGCCGTTGCGGCCATGGCCCCCTGCACGCCGGACACGCCAGGCATTTCGGCAAAACCGGGCAACAGCCCCCAGCCGCCCGGCAGGACGGCGCAAGCCAGCATGATCACCCCGGCGAGCAGCGGCAGACAGACGCGGCGGGTGCGCACCGCCCCGCGCCGCAGGCATGTCACCCCGGCCGCGCCCCGCGAAAACGTCTTCCTCACGCCCCGGCCTCGTCGGGGCAGGGCTTGCACCCGCAACCGTTCCCGCCCCGGCCGCCATTTGCCCCATCCCCCATGATTCCCGGCCGCACCTGGCATTTCACGCGGATGTTGCGGCCCACGGTGCCGTAGTCGCCCACCATGTTGAACGACGATGCCTCCACCACCTCCACCGCCGCCTCGCCGCCGGTGACGCCAAGCCCCGCCAGATGGTCCAGCAGGGCCTGCCGCGCCTCGTTTTTGGCCCGCTCCAGGTCGAAGCCGCGTTCGGTCTTGCGCTCCACGCCCAGAGTGGGGATGAACAGCACGCCCTTTTCGGTGTCCGCGAACAGTTCCAGTTCCGCCGTGGTGCGGGTCAGCGCCGCGCCGATGGCGTTGGCCACGGCGAAGTCGTCCGGCACCTCCACCCGCTTGCCCAGCGCCGGGGCCAGCAGTGGCTGCATGACCTTGGCCGGGCCGCCCATCAGGTACACGGCGGCGGGTTCCACCACCCTGCCCTGCAACAGTTCCATGATGGTGTACACCGGACGGGCGTTGACCTCGTCCACCAGGTCGGCCACGGCAACGCAGATGCGCGCCACGGCCTCGGCTATGGCGTCGTCGGCCAGACGTTCCGGGTACAGGTCCCACAGCCCGGCCAGTTCGCGGATGCCCCGCGCCGAGGCGGCCACGTCGCCCACGGCGGCGTGCCCCCGGAAGTTCAGCGCGTCGATGAGCGTGGGCCGCGTTCCGCCCATGGCCATGCTGGCCCCGGCCCGCTCCGGCCCCACGCGCACCGCCCCGGCGGCCACGTGCAGGCGCGAATCGCCGCCCACCCCGATGGACCGCGTCTTCAGCGCGCGCACCAGCGTGGGATAGCTGCCCACCTCTATGCCGTCCTTCTCGATGACCGGCGAACCGCAGGCGAACACGGCGATGTCCGTGGTGGTGCCGCCGATGTCCAGGATCACGCAGTCTTCGCTGATCTTGCACAGGGCGATGATGCCCATGACGCTGGCCGCCGGGCCGGACAGGATGGATTCCACCGGCAGTTCGCGCGAGACGGCCAGCGGCATGGTGCCGCCGTCGGCCTTCAGGATGTGGATGGGCGCGGTGATGCCGAATTCGCGGGCCGACTGCTCGATGGCGTCGGCGAAGCGGTTGTACACCCGCCATACCGCAGAATTGTAGTAGGCCGTGGCCACCCGGCGCGGAAAGTTCAGTTGGCCCGACAGGCGGTGCCCCAGCGAGACGAAGTCGCCGCAGCCGCAGCGTGTGGGACTGCCGCCGCCGCGTGCGCCCAGGGCTTCGCCCATGGCCGCCTCGTGCGCGGGGTTGCGGGTGGAGAACTTGCCCACCGCCGCGAACAGGCGCACGCCCGCGTCGCAGCAGGCGGCGGCCACCCGTTCCATCTCGGCCGGGTCGAGGGGAGCAATCTCCTCGCCCCGGTGGTCGATGGACCCGCCCACCGGAAAGTAGAACCGCCCCACGCGGAAGTGTTCCGGGTCTATGCCCGGCCCGGCGGACACCACCACCGCCACGTCCTCCGTCTTGCCTTCCACGATGGCGTTGGTGGACAGGGTGGTGCTGAGGTTCATGCGGGTGATGCGGCCCGGATCCACCGCCGTACGGGGCTGTAACAGGGCCTGCATGGCCGCGCGCACCGAGGCCAGCAGGTCGTGGTGGTCGGTGGGCACCTTGGCGCTGGCCGCCATGGTGCGGCCGTCCATGACCACGGCATCGGTATGCGTGCCGCCGACGTCGATTCCCATGTACATGGCTCAGTCCTTTGCGTCGCAGAGGGTGCAGGCAAGGCGTAGCGCGGCGGCGAAGCTGCCCGTGTCCGCCGTGCCGGTTCCGGCGATGTCGAAGCCCGTGCCGTGGTCCACCGAGGTGCGCACGAAGGGCAGCCCCAGGGTGACGTTCACGGCGTCGGAAAAATGCAGCATCTTCAGGGGGGCCAGCCCCTGGTCGTGGTACATGGCCAGCACGGCGGAGTAGGCCCCGCGCGCCGCCTTGACGAACAGCGTGTCGGCGGGCAGCGGGCCGACGACGTCAAGCCCCTCGGCCACGGCGTCGGCCACGGCCGGGGCGATGACGTCGATCTCCTCGCGCCCGATGCGGCCCGATTCCCCGGCGTGGGGGTTCAGCCCGCACACCGCCACCGGCCCCGTGGCTCCGATGGCCCGAATTGCCCGAATTGCCCGAACATGGGCCGCCGTCAGGCGCAGGCAGTGCAGCACCCGCTGGCGGGTGATCAGGCCGGGCACATCGCGCAGGGGCGGGTGGGTGGTCACCAGGCTGACGCGCAGCACGTCGCCGCCAAGGTGCATACACACCTCGTCGTCGCCAAGGCCCGCGCGCCGGGCAAGATATTCGGTGTGACCGGGCACGTCGTAGCCCGCCGCGTGCAGCATGGCCTTGTGCAGCGGCAGGGTGACGAGTCCGAGGGGGCCACGCAGGGACCGGACGCCCGGAGACGCCGGGGCCAGCAGCAGGTCGCAGGCCGTGGACAGGGCCACGCCCGCCGCCCTGCCGCCGTCCGGCGTGGCCTGCCCCACCTGTACGCGGATGCCGTCGAGGCCCGGCGGCTCGTACAGGTACACGCCGGGGGCTCCTGACTCGCCAGACGGGGCCAGCGCCCGCGCCGGGTCGTCCACCCGGGTCCAGAAGGGGGTGCCCTCCGCCAGGGAAAGATGCGCCAGCAGCGAGGCTTCCGCCCCCAACAGCAACAACGCCCGCCCGGCCAGATGGTCGGGCAACGGCCCGGACAGCAGGCGGCACGCCAGCTCCGGCCCGAGGCCGTTGGCGTCGCCAAGGGTTATCAGCAACGGTTCCGCACGCATGCCGCACAGGCTATGCGCATTCGCGCGGGCTGTCCATATCCGGAGTCAGCGCTGCACGTTCACGTCCGCGTGGATGCCCCCGCCCGGCACGGCGAAGGCATGGGCGATGTGCTGGGTGTTGCAGTGCACGCCGTAACGGCCGCGCCGGTCCAGCATGATCAGCCCGGCGTGGCCGGACACCCGGCGGTGCAGCAGGTCGATGGCCTTGCGGGCGGCATCGTCGGGGGCTGCGTTGCCATCGCGCAGGAAGTCGCAGGCGGAGCGGGTCAGCAGCACGCGGATGATCCCTTCGCCGAAGCCGGTGGCCGAAGCCCCACCGGTTTCGTTGTCCGCGTAGGTGCCCGCGCCACACAGGGGCGAATCGCCCACCCGGCCGGGCCGCTTCATGGGTGTGCCGCCGGTGGAGGTGGCGGCGGCGATGTCGCCCGCCGCGTCCAGCGCCACCGCGCCCACGGTGCCCTTGGGCATGGGCGGTTCGGGGCAGCGGCATGCGGCGTCACCGGTCTCCGCCGCGCCGGTCACCCCGCCCTGGGGCCGGAACGCGTCGTGGGTGCTGAACCCCGCGCGGGCGCGCAGTTCGTTGAACAGGCGCACCTCCCGCTCCACCACCAGTTCGGCGGGGTCGATGGCTCCAATGCCCGCCTCGCGCGCGAAGCGTTCCGCCCCTTCAGCCACCAGAAAGCAGAATTCGGTGTCCATGACCTTGCGGGCGATGTCCACGGGGTGCAGGAAGCCGCGCACCGCCGCCACCGCCCCGAAGTTCAGGGTGGCCCCGTCCATGATGGCGGCGTCCAGTTCTATCTGCCCGTCGGCGTTGAGCACGGCCCCGCGCCCGGCGTCGTAGGTGGGGTCGGCCTCAAGCACGTTGACGGCCAGGCGCACGGCCTCCAGCGCGGGCATGCCGCGTTGCAGTTCGCCCCACACGGCGCCCACGGCCGCGCGGCAGCCGTCGATGTGGGCCTTGCGCCGGTCGGCGGGGATGGTCCACGCGCCGCCGTGCACGATGATTCTCGGTTCGGTCATGTGCGTCCCCGCGGTTCCGGAATGCGCCCGCGCATCGTGCGCGGGCGGGCGGAATCTACGCAATCGCGGCCCGAAGGTGAAGGGGAAAGACAGGGAGAAAGGGGGGCGGACGAAAACGCATGCCGCACCGGCATGCGGGGCAACGCGGCCATCTTTCACATCCGCGTGGATCGCCGCGCCTCGGGGCTGTCTCCAAATCAGAATTTATCAGCGCCAGACCATCAGGCCAAGCCCTGACAGACCAAAACCATGTGTAAAAACAGTAAATTAAACCGACACAAAGCCGGAAAAATTGCTGAATGCTTTTGCATCGATATTTATAGATCTGCCGCCGATGGGTGACGTTTTTTTCTCTAGCTTGCGGCTTAAAGCCTTCTTTGGGAACCTGCCCCCAGTCAAAATTACAGCTTCCATGGAATGCCACTGTGCGGCCAATAAGGCCAGACACCCGCAAGCGTTGCTTTGAACATCGCATCCAAGTCGGCTTTTTGGTGTTCCGCAGCCAGAGCCGGCACCTCCCGCTCCAACCGGCCCCACTCACTGCGAACAAAGGCCTCTGTCAGCGGAGGCGGCGTAAAGCCGTCTTTCTCGCCGCCCCGGCGTTTGACTTCCACCAGGGCATCCAGTTCTTTTCGCAGGGCAGCCTCGGCAACGACGCCGTCCATGAGCACGTCGAAACGCATGGGCGGCACCCCTCTGCCCTGCTCAATCCAGCCCATTGCGAGCAAGGGCCGCAGCAAATAGAACCACGCCTTGATGGAAGCCTTCTTTTCCCAATAGCGCGCCCGGCTTTTTTCCATCAGGCTGCGGTAATGGTGCCAGGTCCGGATGGGAGAAGTGCAGGATGGCGCGGCAGCTCGAAGGAGCGAGGCCAGCGGCCCGGCTTCCCGATACACAAGCGGCGAGCTGAGCCACTCCAGAAGCGGCGGATTGGACAGACGGAACAGTTTGAGCGCCTTGCGCAGTTCCCAGCCGTTGATGTCCAGTTCGCCCACCGGCGTCATGTCAATGCCCAGTTCCAAGACGTCGCGCTTTTCTTCCGGGGCGACGCCAAGGTACCATTCCGGTTCGTGGGCATAGATGAAGCGCACGTCAAAATCGGAGTCTTCGGAAGCAAATCCCCACCCCCGGCTGCCCGACTCCACGGCGTACAGGACTTTGACGCCATGTTCCCGTTCGGCGGCGTCCAGCTTGGCCTGGATGGCGTCCAGGGTATCGGCGGGAACGGAAAAGCCTTCGACAAAACACGTGTTGCAGACCGGTACGGCGGTATGCCCTGTACTTCCAGCATAACAGGCCAGTACGCAGGATTCGGCAAAGCCGGCATCATATGTGCCGGTAAACGGCGCATTTTTCCGTAGCGCGTCCACCGCCCCAAGACGCTCCAGAATACGCGGTTCCACTTCGCGCCAGGGATATTCGCCTTTCTTTACGGAGATCAGTTCATTCCGACTTCGCAAGGGAAAGACGATTTTTCCGGTTTGCAGCAACTCCTCCATTTGGTCCAAGGCGCGCAATGCGTGGGAGAGCGCCTTGAAATCCAGGCCTTCGTTACGCTCAGCCTCCTCGGCCCGCGCTCCATAGCGCCGCATGTCGGCTTCCACACGGCGGACCAACTCCGGCATGCGAACCGTGTCCATATGCAGCTTGCCGCAAAGCTGTAAGGCGCGTTTGTTCTGGACGGTGACAATAGAGCAAAAACGGGCATCCGCGCAGGAAGCGGCAAGCGCATCCAGACAATCTCCCAGGCGCTCGTTCGGTTGCGGATCCGGGCAATGTGTTTGTAGCCAGGCTCGAACCGCCTTCAGCGCGCCCACGCGGGAACCTTTGATGCCGTACTTTTTCGCCTGGCCCAGGCTGTATTCGGCATAGGCCCTTCCCTTGCCGGTATCCATCAGTCGCAGAGGTTCCGCAAACACGGCATTCAGCGCCGGATGCCGATAGAGCGTGCAAGCCGTATGCGAAGGCGCAAACAATACATCCAACGCGCCGGTATCGCCGGAAGGCAAAAGTTTCAACAACCAATGCTGCACGGACCACAGATCGATATCCATGTCTCCGGTCAGGTTCCGGCGCTCATTGTTGCCGGTGGAGAAATGCAGACTCCTCGGCGCCTTGTTCAGGGCCAGGGACTCCTTGGAAGGCAGAAAAATTCCCCGCACGTCGAGATCGGACTTGCCCGGCGTTTCCGTGCCGTACAGGGTGGAGCCGAACAGCGTCAGAAAAAGCAGCGAAGCGCCGTGTTCATGACAAAGCGCCTGGGCTCGCTCGAGGAGTATGGAGTGTGCAGTGGGTTGTATCATTGCGCAGAAAGCTTCAGCTCGTGGTTATAGTTGGATAAGCTGACGGCGCATTACGTTCAGCATCAGGACATGCCCTACCACTTGCCTTTCTTTTCTTCCATCAACGCCTTCACGCTCTTGTCAAAATCGCTTTCAAACAAACGATCCTGCACAATGCGGTATTTTTCGAACTCGCTTTCCGCATGCTGTTTCGCCATTTCCATGCTGATCTTGCCGCTGTCCCGCAGAATTTCCAGCTCGGTAAAATTCAGAAAGCCGTCCAGCCGCTTGGCCCAGTCTTCCATGGTCATGGGTACTTGGCGCCGCGCCCGCTCTTCGGCCAAATCCAGCCAGGCGTTGACAATACGGCCAAGGGATTCCAGTTCTTCTTTCGCCAGATAATTTTTGGCGATCCCCACGTCTGTTTTGACGATCTTACCGTCCGGTGCGCGTTCCCAACTGGTCAGGCCCATGTGGTCCCTATCGCTGTCGGCGCGCTCCATAATCAATTCGGCGGCGGTATGGCCGTGTATGGCGAAGTGCAGCTTGTTCTGCACAGTGGCGAAAAAAGCGCGCGTGGTCGGCGCATCCTTACTGTAATCCACGCTCGTAGCGTAAATGTCGGTGATCTTTTGATAAAACTTACGCTCGCTGAGACGGATTTCCCGGATTTCTTCCAGCAGCCGCTCAAAGTAGTCTTCGCCGAGAAACGCGCCGTTTTCCAGGCGCTTTTTATCCAGCACATAGCCCTTGATTGCGAATTCCCGCAAAACCTGCGTGGCCCACTGGCGGAACTGCGTGGCTCGCACGGAATTGACCCGGTAGCCCACGGAAATGATAGCGTCCAGGTTGTAAAAATCCACCTGCCGAGAAACGTTGCGCCCGCCTTCCTGTTGAACTATTCGGAAATTCCGAATGGTTGCCTCACGGCCCAATTCGCCGGTTTCATAAACGTTTTTCAGATGCTCATTGATGGTGGGCACGCTGACGGCAAAAAGCTCTGCCATCAACTTTTGCGAAAGCCAGACGGTTTCATCCTCATAACGGGCTTCTATGCTTTGTTCGCCCGCCTGTCCGGTGAAGATCAGGAACTCCGCCGTGCTGTTGCGGATCAGCCGCACAGCTCCTTTTCCGTCCTTTTTACGGCTCACAGGTCTTCACCTCTGGAACTGTGCTTGAATATGGAGCAACTCTACAAATCATTCAGGCAATACCTAACCAAACAGGACTAGGGCCTGTTTGGTTAGGTATTACCGACCCTTTTGCGGCAGATGTTAGCCGACCGCGAAGCGTGAGGCTTACAGACGGTGACCGCAGCTTGTCAAAAGGGTCCCTCCCCCGCACAAATTGAAGATCCCAGCAAACCCGGGCTACCCCGGCATCAGGGCCACCCCCGCCAGCGGCGGCAGGGTCAGGACGAGGTGGTGTCCGCCGCCCCAGTCATCGCTGCGGGCCTGCAACTCACCGCCGTTGCCCACGTTGGAGCCGCCGTAGTACTCGCTGTCGGTGTTCAGCACTTCGCGCCACGCGCCGCCCCTGGGCGCGGGCACCCGGTAGTATTCGCGCACCACCGGGGTGAAGTTGAACACCCACAGCACGGGCGGCGCGCCTTCCCCGTCCGGGCACTGCCGCACGAAGCTGATCACCGAGCCGCCCCAGTCGGAAAAGTCCATCCAGCGGAACCCGGTCCAGTCGTGGTCGTGCACGTGCATGGCCGGTTCACGCCGCAGGATGGAGTTCAGGTCGCGCAGCAGGGCGTGGATGCCCCCGTGCGCGGGGAACTGGTACAGGCACCAGTCCAGCGCGCGGCTTTCGTCCCATTCGTTCCACTGGCCGAACTCGCCGCCCATGAACAGCAGCTTCTTGCCGGGATGCGCCCACATGTAGGCGTACAGCGCGCGCAGGCTGGCCTGCTGCTGCCACATGTCGCCGGGCATCTTGGAGAGCAGCGCGCCCTTGCCGTGCACCACCTCGTCGTGCGAGAGCGGCAGCACGAAATTCTCGGTGAAGGCGTACAGCAACGAGAAGGTCAGCGCGTTGTGGTGGTAGGAACGGTGGACGGGCTCGTGCCGGAAGTAGTCCAGCGTGTCGTGCATCCAGCCCATGTTCCACTTGAAGGTGAAGCCGAGGCCGCCGGTGTACACCGGGCGCGACACCCCCGGCCAGGCGGTGGATTCTTCCGCGATGGTCATGGCGCCGGGGAACTGCCCGTGCACCACCACGTTGAGCTGGCGCAGGAATTCCACGGCGTCCAGGTTTTCCCGCCCGCCGTGGTCGTTGGGCAGCCAGTCGCCGTCCTCGCGCGAGTAGTCGAGGTAGAGCATGGAGGCCACGGCGTCCATGCGCAGGCCGTCGATGTGGAATTCGCGCAGCCAGTACAGGGCGTTGGCCAGCAGGAAGTTGCGCACCTCGTGGCGGCCGTAGTTGAAGATGAAGGTGCCCCAGTCCGGGTGCTCGCCCCGGCGGGGGTCCAGGTGCTCGTACAGGGCCGTGCCGTCGAAGCGGCCAAGGCTCCAGTCGTCCTTGGGGAAATGCGCGGGCACCCAGTCCAGGATGACCCCGATGCCCGCCTGGTGGCAGCGGTCCACGAAGCGCTTGAAGTCCTCGGGCCTGCCGTGGCGCGATGTGGGCGCGTAGTAGTGCCCGGTCTGGTAGCCCCACGACTGGTCCAGCGGGTGTTCCGCCACGGGCAGCAGTTCGATGTGGGTGAAGCCCAGGTTCTGGACGTGCGGGATCAGCCCGTCGCCCAGTTCGTCCCACGACAGGAAGGGGTGCCCGCCCACGCCCGTGCCGTCGGTCTTGCGCTGCCACGAGCCCGCGTGCACCTCGTAGATGGACACGGCCTGCCGCAGCGGCGTGCCCGCCTCGGCGCGGCGCTGCATCCAGTCGCCGTCGGCCCACTGATGATTGTCGATGTCCCAGGCCACGGCGGCCACGCCGGGCCGCATTTCGGCGTACAGGGCGAAGGGGTCGGTCTTGTAGACGATGCGCCCGTCCCCCCCGTTCCCCCCGTCATTGGTGCGGATGCCGAACTTGTACAGCGCGCCCTTGCGCATGTCCGGCACGAAGGCCGCCCACACGCCGGAAACGCCCACCGGGTACAGCGGATATTCGCCCCAGCGCCAGTCGTTGAAGTCGCCCACCAGGTGCACCTCGCGGGCGGAGGGCGCCCACACGGCCACCCGGTAGCCCTGCGCGCCGTCCTGCGTGGCGGGATGCGCGCCGAGCACCCGGTAAAGGTCCCAGTGTTCGCCCTTGCCGAACATGTACAGGTCGAAGGGCTCGATGAAGGCGGGATGGGTAAGCTGCATGGCGTGTGCGTTCCGTGGCTTGGGGTCAGCCGGTTCCGAAGGAGACGGGCCGGTTCCGGGAGATGGCCGGGTTCCGCCGACGTGTGGACATCAGGAAAAGTCGAATCCCAACTGCCTGTACAGGTTGACGTAGCTGCGTCCGGCCCGCTCCCACGAGAAGTCCTGGCGCATGGCGCGGGTCATCATGGCGCGCCAGCCCTCGGTGTCGTGTTCCCAGTAGTTCACGGCGTCCAGGATGGATTCCAGGAACAGTTGCGGATCGGACCGCCCGAAGGTGAAGCCGGTGGCCTCGGGCGACGGCCACGGCACGATGGTGTCGCGCAGGCCGCCCACGGCCGTGGCCACGGGCGGGGTGCCGTAGCGCAGGGCGTACATCTGGGTCAGGCCGCAGGGTTCGTAGCGCGAGGGCATGAGGAAGATGTCGCTGCCCGCCTGGATGCGGTGGGCGAGGTCCTCGGTGTAGCCCACGATGGCGCACAGCCTGCCCCGGTAGGTCTCCATCAGGTCCAGCGCCCGCGCCTCGTGCGCCAGGTTGCCCTCGCCCAGGATGATCACCCCCACGTTGCGCTCCATGAGCCGGGGCACGATGTCCAGCAGAAGGTCGATGCCCTTCTGCCCGCGCAGCCGCCCGATGAAGCCCAGCACCGGCCGGTGGGCCAGTTCCGGCGCAAGGCCCAGTTCGTCCAGCAGGGCCGTCTTGCAGCGCTGCTTGCCCGCGAAGCCCTGCGGATCGGTCCCGCCAGAGCCGTCCGGAGGGCCGTAGCGGCACGGCAGGAACTTGTCCTGCGCCGGGTTCCAGATGCCGTAGTCCGCGCCGTTGAGGATGCCGTGCAGCGCGTGCTGGCGCGCCTGGAGGATGCCCTCCAGCCCGCAGCCGTAGGCCGGCCCCAGGATTTCGCGGGCGTAGCTGGGGCTGACCGTGGTGACCATGTCGGCGTAGGCGATGCCCGCCTTCAGCAGGTTGAAGTCGCCCCAGAATTCCACCCCGTCCATGGCCCACGCCTGCGGCGGCAGGCCGCAGCCCGTGAACAGGCGCGAGGCGAACCGCCCCTGGAAGGCCAGGTTGTGGATGGTCATGACGCTGCGCGTGTCGGCCCAGAACGGGTCGGTTTGCCGCCAGAAGTGCAGGTAGGCGGGCACCAGCCCGCTCTGCCAGTCGTTGGCGTGCAGCACGGCGGGCGGCGTGCCCAGGCGGCGCAGCAGCGCCATGACGGTGCGGCAGAAGAAGATGAACCGCTCGCAGTTGTCGAAATAGTCGCCCTTGTGGTCGTTGTAGTAGTAGCGGCGGTCGAAGTATTCGCCACGGTGCACGAAGTACACCTTCATGCCGTGGTAGTCGGCCTCGTAAACGTCGCAGGTGATGGGGTCCCACGGGTAGCCCACGTGACAGTCGGAAATTGTCAGGTGGATGCCGTAGTCCGCCGTGCGCAGGCGGCCGTAGAACGGCGTGATCACCGACGTGGGCACGCCCATGCGGTGCAGGGCCAGGGGCTGCGCGCCCAGCACGTCGCCCAGGCCCCCGCTTTTGGAGAAGGGATACATTTCCGAGGTGACGAAAACGACCTCACGTCGCATGATCGCGCGTTCCTCCCCTTGCGCGCGCGGCGCGGCCGCGCGACGCGTTGCGCGCCGCCTGGCGCTTGCGTCCTGATCGTGTCGGGGCTGCAGGCCCGTCCTTGCTCCATCGGTCCGCGTGGCGGGCCGCCGCGTCCCGCGTCCCGCCGCCCCTCGCCCGTCACCGGTCCGCCTCAGGCCTCTTCCCCCGCGTGCTCCGGGCAGGATGCCCGGCCGCGCAGCCAGTCGGCGATGATCTTCGCGTGGTCGAAGGCCATGGGGTGCGGCAGGTCGTCCGGCGCGAAGAACCCAGCGTCGGCCGCGTCATCTCCTGCAACGGGTCCCGCAACTGGTCCCGCAACGGGGGCGGCCGCCGCGCCGCCATTGGCCCCGCCCCGCACCCGCGCGGCATAGACCACGCTGAGGGTATGGTGGCGCGGGTCGCGCCCCGGTTCGGAATACACCCCCACGAGGCCGGTCAGTTCCACGTCCAGCCCGGTTTCCTCCCGGGCCTCGCGCAGCGCCGCCGCCTCGGCCGATTCCCCGTAGTCGATGAACCCGCCGGGCAGCGCCCAGCCGGGCGGCTCGTTGCGCCGCCGGATGAGCACGATGCCCCGCCCCGGCTCGTGAATGAGGATGTCGACGGTGGGCGCGGGGTTGCGGTACATGACCACGGAGCCGCCGCAGTGCGGGCAGGGGACGCGATGTTCCATCGATACCGGTCCGGTTTCGGGCGTGACCATTGCCGGGCTGGCCGCAGGCTTCGCCTCGGCCCCCGCCACCCGCCGACGGGCCGGAACACCCTGTCCCGGAAGGCGGCGGATACGACACCACTATCCCAGAGTACGCGCAGAGATGAAAAGTGACAAGCTGATAGCCGTGCACAACGGGGCGCTGGGCGACTTCCTGTGCGCCTGGCCCGCCCTGCTGGCGCTGGCGCGCGGCGTTTGGGCGCAAGGCGGCGGGCCGGAACGCCCCCCGGTCGGAGGCGCGACGATGGACGCTGCCGGAGAGGATGGCGGCCTGCCCCGCGTTGACGACGCCCCCCGCCTGCTGTTCGCGGGCAACATGGAGCGCATGCGCTGGCTGGCCCCGCTGGGCTACGCCCCCTGCCCCCCGGCCATGCGCCGGGCGCTGGAAGGGCTGTACGGCGAACAGGGCACACCGGCATGGCCGGACGACCTGACGGGAGCCACGATGGCGTGGTTCTGCCTGGACCGCCTGCCGGTGGCCGCCCATCCGCGCATCGTGTCCCTGCCCTGCCTGCCGCCGGGGCCGAACGGCGGCGAAGAGGACAAGGGTGAACAGGGCAGGACCACGCGGGAAGCGGAGCCCGCGCGGCACGTCACCGACGCATTGCGGAACCAGCTTGAACGCGCATCCCCGGCCGCCCTGCCCTGGACACCCCGTTGGGACGCGGACTGGCACGGCACATGGCAACGATTGTTCGGCGGCTGGGAAGGCGCGGATTCGCACACCGTGGTGCTGGTGCCCGGCGCGGGGCACCGGGCCAAGCAGTGGCCGCCGCAACGGTTCGCCGCCCTGGCCGGGGAACTGGCAAGGGCCGGGTACAATCCGTTGTACGTGCTCGGCCCGGCGGAACTGGAGCGCGGCCTTGCCCTCGACGCCCTCATGCCGGAAGAACGCCCGGAAGGTCACCCGGAAGGGCGCGGGGTGCCGGTGGTCACCCCGGCCGACCACGGCGAACTGGCGGAAGTACTGCGCAGGGCGCGGCTGGTCCTGGGCAACGACTCCGGGCCGCTGCACCTTGCCGCGTTGCACGGCGCGCCGGTGCTGGCCCTGTTCGGCCCGGCCCCCGCCGCAACGTGGCGGCCGCACGGGGCCATGGCGCTGGCCAGCCCCCTGGACTGCGCGCCCTGCTCCGCCACCCTGCGCGATCTTGGGTGCGGTCGGCGGAACCGTGGAGGAAAAGAGGGCGCTGACGTGGGCCAGATGCCTGAGGCGGCCCCGTGCATGGACGCCATTACGGTGGAGGCGGTGCTGGACGCAGTGCTGGCGCTGCTGAACGCGCGAAGGTAGACGCGGGGGGAAGCACGCCCCCCGACAGGCGCGGGCAACGCGCAAAAGAAAAACCGGCCCCACACCCCTGTAGGACCGGCTCTCTGCAAAGAAAGGAAGGTGATCAGGATATAGCAAGCGGTGTGCCAATGCGCGGATACGGGGTCGCCGGGCATGCCCGGACTTCTCGGCCAAGGCATAGTCGATTGTTTTCACTGTATTTTACGGCACCCGCACGACCAGTTCGCGGCACAGGCCGTTCGCACAATCAGTTCAACTTTTTTGCCGCGTCCTGTGCCGCCGCCGCGCAGCGCCCGTCCGATGCGGCCGGGCGCGGTCTGGCGAGCCCTTTTTCCGCCCAGGGACGTCGGAAATTTTTTGTACTGACCCGGTGGGGAATCCCCCAACCGCTCACTCCACCGCATACCCGGCGTCGCGCAGGGCCTGCACCGAAACGGCCCCAGCCCGCAACACCCGCAGGCGGGGCAGCCCGGCAGCGGCACCGGCACCGCCCCCATCCAGCACCTCCACCAGCGTGGAGGGCAACCCGCCGGGCGGGGCGGGGGGCAGGTCCAGCACCCCGGCCACCTCGGCCGCCAGTTCCGAGTCCAGGTCGGCCACGCGGGTCACGGCCGGGCGGCCGCTGATGTTGGCGCTGCTGGCCACCAGCGGGCCACCGGCCAGCAGGCACAGTTCACGGGCCACGGGGTGCGGCGTCAGGCGCACGGCCACGCGGCCCGTGCCGCCGGTGAGCGGCGCGGGCACGCCGGGCGCCGCGGACAGCAGCACGGAAAGCGGCCCCGGCCAGAACCGCCGGGCCAGCCCTTCCGCCACCGGATCCATGCGGGCGGCCACCTGGGCCAACTGGTCCATGTGGCCCGCGATGACCGGCAGGGCCAGCCGGTGGACGCGGCGCTTCACCCGGTACACCTCGTCCACTCCACCGGCATGGGTGGCCAGGCAGCCCACCCCGAAAAAGGTCTCGGTGGGGAACACCACCACCCGCCCCGCGCGCAGCAGCGCGGCCGCATCGTCCATGTTCAGCATGACGCAATCCGTTGTTGGGTCAGGTAGCGAAAAGGAAACCGAGGCATCGGGCCGGACGCCGCGCCGCGCGGCACGCCTTGCCCCCCGCTCCGCTCCGGGATAGACCATGGCCCGGAAACGCACGCACCCGGAGGTTTCGTGAAATCACTGCGCCTGTTGGCGGTGGGCAAGCTGAAGACGCCGTTCTGGCAGCAGGCCGCCGCGCACTACATGGAACGGCTGCGCCACACCTGGCGCGTGACCGAAACCCTGGTCCGCGACGGCGACGCCGCCCTGCCGCCCGCCAGACGCAACGCCGACGAAGGTGCTCGCCTGCTGGCCGCCCTTGGCCCCGCCGACATCGTGGTATGTATGGACGAACGCGGCAAGGCCCACACCTCGCGCGAGTTCGCCGCGTTGCTGGACCGGCTGACGGAAAACGCCACGGCCGTGCCCTGTTTCGTCATCGGCGGCGCCTACGGGCTGGACGCGGCCGTGCTCCAGCGGGCCGCCCTGCGCGTGTCCCTTGGCCCCATGACCTTCCCCCACGAGATGGCCCGGGTGGTGCTGCTGGAACAGTTGTACCGCGCGGACTGCATTCTGCGCGGTTCTCCGTATCATCATTAAATAGTGAATAGCATCCCGACGTTCTATAAGACCTCGTACACGCGCGTATGCACGTTGTCGAACACCAGCTTGAAATAAGGCGTGAAGCGCGGGTCCTCCGGTGACGACAGCAACAGCTGCACCATCAGCGTGTTGTACATGTCGTCGTCGATGACCAGCTTGTCGCCGGTGGTGCGGTTGAAGATGAAGTGCCGCCCGTTGAACCGGAAGTACATCTGGCGTTGCAGGCCGGTATCGTCGAACACGTCGATGGATTCGGCGTACACCGGGTCCATGTTCTGCACCAGCACCACGCCGTTCTCCATGCTGAACTGCAACGGCTTGCTGATGGAGGCGATCTGGTAGCCCCGCCCTTCCCTGGCCAGGAAATCCCAGCGGCCGTAGGTGGTGATCCAGAAGCCCAGGCGCAGCATGTCGAAGCTGACCACCAGGTACTGCCTGCCCTGCGCGGCGACCAGCGGCTCCTTCCGGGCGGCCAGCTTGCGCATCAGGTCGTCGGCGTCGTGATTGTTCATGCCCTCGAAGACGTTGCCGGGGATGTTGCCCTTGCTGGCCGCGTACTTGATGAGTTGCCGGGCGAAGCGCGGATTGTCCGAGGCGTACACGGCGGCGGGCACGAACAGCGAAGGCCCGCCGTGGCTGGCGCCGTCGGCGATGGTGGAGCGGTGCGAGAAATGGTGGGTGGAATAGCCCCAGTCCCACCAGTTCCAGATCATGGAATCTTCCGGCGTGTTGGTGCGCAGGAACTTCAGCGCCGCCGCGTGCCGCTTGTTCAGGATGGGACCCTGGGTCATGGCCGGGATCACTTCCAGGTACGGCGCGCCCAGCAGCATGAGCAGCACGGCGGAAACCAGCAGCCGCCCGGCGGTGCGGTAGAAATTGTCGCGCAGCACCAGACCCGCCAGCCAGTGCACCGGCATGCAGATGCCCAGCGCCATCACCGGCGCCCCGAACATCACCATGCGTCCGCCCAGCTTGATGGACAGGAAGGCCAGCACCGCCAGCGGCAGGTGGAACAGCGCCGCCGGACGCGCGACGAGGGCCACCCCGAACCCGGCCAGCCCAGCCAGGGCGGCGGGTATCCACGGATGGAAGTATGCCAGCACCTCGGCCACCGAAAGGTCCTGCACCTCGATGATGCTCTGGGCCACCGAGGGGTAGACCAGCACGTCGCCATCGGGCTGGGCCACGGCGTCGCCCGCCCGCTTGATGTAGCTTTGGGCCGAGCGCAGCATGGTCTGGAACACTTCGGCGTCGGCCACCAGCCACAGCACCACCAGCCACAGCGCGGCGTGCACCACCCGCCGTTCGGCCAGCGCCCGCAGGAAGGGCCACGGCCCGCGCAGACCCACCGCCAGCAGCGCCGCCCCGGCAAAGCCCGGCCAGCCGCCCAGCATGGGCAGGGCGTACAGCAGCCCGCCCACCATCAGGTCCGCCCGGCGGCCGCGCCTGCCGAAGACCACGGCCAGGCCGGGCACCAGCAGCGCGTAGTAGCGCACCAGGTACGGAAACATGGAATGCCATTCCTGCGACCACCAGCCCAGCAGGCCGCTGCACAACAGCACCGCCATCCAGCGGGGGGCGAGGGGATCGCCGCCGGCATCGCCGTCGTCGCCGTCGTCGCCGGCATCGGGCGTGGCTCCGCCACCTGCTGCCCGCGCTGGCCCGCGCCGCAGCCGCCGGTACAGCGCCACGGCCATCCCCGGCAGGGTGCGCAGGCGCGGGGCCAGCCACAGCCCCGGTCCCAGCCCGGCCACCAGCGCGAACAGCAGGGTCACCAGGTCGGTGTCGCAGTAGCCCAGCAGGGTGCGGGCCAGAAAGCCGGGCGCCAGCGAGGCCAGCACCCCGGCGCACAGCCCGGCCTCCATGCCGCCCAGCGCGGCGGCCCAGGCGAACACCGCCACCGCCAGCAGGCTGCCCATGACCGACGGCAGCCAGAAGCCCACCTCTCCCGACGTGGAATGGGTCAGCAAGGCCACGTAGCGCACCAGTTCGGACATGGGGTGCCCCGCGCCGAACTCGAAGCCGTCGGCCCCCGCCGTCCAGTGATAGGCGTCGTGGGTGGCCAGCAGGTATTCGCCGTCCAACTGGTATTCCGGGGTCTGCCAGGCGGGGTATTCCAGCATGCGCATGGCGAAGGCCGTGCAGAAGGCCAGCAGGCCCAGCAGCACGGCGCGCCCGCCCGGCGAACACAGCGCGGCGAGAGCGGCGCGCAGCATGGCGGCGGGGGACCGCCTTGCCGGGGGCCGGTCCGACGAGAGCCGGTCCGGCGGGAGCCGGTCCGAGGGGAGCCTTTCCGGGCCGTCCCGGCCGTCGCGTGGGGAAGCACCTTCGCCGTTGCCCCCGGATTCCGGGTGGTAGGCGCAGGAGGCGGCGAGGGGGGATGTTTCGGGCGCGTGCACGCTCATGGCTTCCTGCCGTGGAAAAAGGGCTGCGGCCCGTGGACCGCGCAGGGGGGATATACGCGAAACGGCGGCGCATCGCCAGCGGGGCCGGGATGCGGCAAAGGTGGTGACAACCGCTTCACCTGCGCCGCGAAATGCGGTAGAGCACTGCGCGAACCGAACATCCGCGCGGGCTGCCGCCCGCCCGAACCGCCAGGCCCATGCGCACATCCGCTGACATCCGCGCATCGGGCCGCGCGCCGCCACCACACCGCACCGCCGGGCCAGCCCCGTCGGCCCATGGAGACGCCGCCATGCTGAACATGAAGTATCTCGACGAAATCGAGGAATACCTGACGTCGGAACGCCTGGATGACGAATTCGAATATTCGCCCGAGGAACGCCGCCACGAAATCCTCGAATTCCTCGAACGCCTCATGGACGTGGCGGACAAGGCCGACGCCGCCGCCACCAGGCTGATCTTCCGCAAATCGCAACTCGGCGCGCTGATGGGCAACCCGCCCGAAAAATAACGCCGCCGGGGCCTGTCCGGCCTGACCTGTCTGGCCTGTCCTGTCCGGATATGCCCGGCCTCAGGCCAGCGCCAGCGCCCACAGGTGGCGCATGGCGGTCCCGGGTTCCGCGCCCTTCCCCGCCGCGCCGCCCCGTCCTTGCAGTCCGTGCGGCGGCGAAGCCTGCACCGCATATTCCGCCCGCGCCGCCACCCGCCAGCCGGTGGGCAGGCTTGCGGGCGCGCCTTCGTTGGCCAGGAACACCACCACCCCGCCGGGGGCCACATGACCGCGCACCAGTTCCAGCACCTCCGGCCAGGGCAGGAAGGCCCGGCTCACCACGCAATCCGCCTTGGGCCGCGTGGGCATGAACTCCTCCACCCTGCCCCGGAACACCACGGTGCCCGGCAGGGGATGGCGGGCCAGCACGTTGGACAGGAACAGGGTGCGCTTCTCGCGCGCATCCACAAGATGATAGATGCCCGCCTGCCACACCGCGCGCAGGGGGATGCCCGGCAGCCCGGCCCCCGCGCCGAGGTCCCAGGTTTCCGGGGCTTCGGGCAGGGGCAGCGAACGCAGGAAGCGCGCCAGGTGCAGGCTGTCCACGATCAGGGTGCGGAAGGTGGCCTGCCAGGTGCGCGTGCCCACCAGGTTCATGACCCGGTTCCACTTCATCAGCAGTTCCAGATAGCCCGCCAGCACCGCCTGCGCGGCCTCGGGCGTCTCGTCGGGCGCAAAACCGGCCTCGGCGCACAGCCGGGCCAGTTCCTTCATGGATACGTGGACTTCAGCGGGGGGCATGGCGTCTCCTGCGAATGGACCGCCCGGCGCGCGCCGGACACGGGAACTGGCGGCCTTGTAGCCGCCCCTGCGGATGCTGGCAAGCACCGGCCGCTTTCCATACCATGCCGCGCGGGCGAAAACGACAGCACCACTTGCGTCGGCGCGCGTGTTTGACTATGCAGCGAACGGGCGACGCGCCCTGCGCGGCGCCGTGGCCGCACCGTCCTGAGGGGGCCTGAGGGGGCCTGAGGGGGACGGCCCCCGCGTCCGCCCCGCGCACGATACCGCACATCCCCCGGCCGGGACACGCCCGGCGCCATTCCTACGTCTGGAGCGACACCGAATGAACCGTACCGACCTCGCCATCCTGTTCCCCGGCCAGGGCTCGCAGGAACCCGGCATGGGCCGCGACGTGGCCGACGCCATGCCCGAAGCCATGGACCTGTGGAAGAAGGCCGAACGCGCAAGCGGCCTGCCCCTGCGCGAAATATACTGGGACGGCGGCGACGAGAAGGCCATGGCCGATACCCGCAACCTCCAGCCCGCGCTGACCGCCGTCAACCTGTCCCTGTGGCTGCGCCTTGCCGGGCGCGTCTCCCCGGCCTGCACCGCCGGGCACAGCCTGGGAGAATACGCGGCGGCCGCCGCATCCGGCGCGCTTTCCGTGGACAGCACCCTGGAACTGGTGGCCCTGCGCGGCCGCCTGATGGCCGAGGCCGACCCCGACGGCAAGGGGGCCATGGCCGCCGTGCTGAAACTTTCCCGGTCCGACGTGGAGGCCGTGGTGGCCGAGTCCGCCGAGTCCACCGGCCAGATGATCCGCATCGCCAACTACAACACGCCGGGGCAGCTGGTGCTGTCCGGCACGCGCGACGCCATCGCCGACGCCGCCGCCAGGGTCAAGGACCGCAAGGGCCGCGCGCTCGTCCTGCCCGTCAGCGGGGCCTTCCACAGCCCGCTCATGGACGAGGCCGCCAGGGAACTGGCCAAGGCCATGCGCACGGCCACCTGGTCGCGCCCGCGCTTTGCCGTGTACTGCAACGTCACCGGCCAGGCCGTCACCGACGGCGAATCGCTGCACGAGGTCATGACCCGGCAGATGACCTCTTCCGTGCAGTGGATCGCCACCGTGACCAACCAGTGGAACGCCGGGGTGCGCCGCTGGGTGGAGTCCGGTCCCAAGGGCGTGCTGACCAAGATGGTGGGTCCCATCCTTGCAGGCATGGGGGCGGCTTCAAATGTGCCCGCCGCGGAGGAAGGCGGCTGGACCGCCGAGGGCGCGGGCAGCCTGGAACAGGCCGACGCCCTGACGTTCTAGCTCCGCCCCGCTCCCCACACACATCGACAGGCAGACATTCCACGGGCCGGGTGTGCGCATGCGCACCCGGCCCTTCGCGTGCGGCTCCCCATCCCGCCGCGTCAAACAACCCGCGCTCCCCACTCCGCCCCCCATGCGGTCCGCCGCGCGCGGCCCGCCGGTACCGAGCGTCCCGGCGGCTTTGCAGTCGCGCCGATTTCTGGTACACGACCCACCTTGGACCAAACGCCCCCGCCATGGCGGCATCCATTCCGCGCACGGCGGCCTTGCCGGACGTGGCCCGTACGTGGGCCATACGTGAGCCTGTCGCGGCCGGGACGCCCCGCCGCGCGCGGAATCCGGGCCAGCCCGGCGCGCGCCCCTTCGGAACGGCGCCGCCCACGCAGTCATTCATTCCAAGCCAACAGGAACACCATACATCACATGCGCGCACGTCAGCAGTTGCTGGCCTCCCTTCAGGCCATCGTGAAGGACATGGGGCTTTCCTGGCCCGAAAAGGCCACCCTCGAGCCGCCCCGCGACAAGTCGTTCGGCGACCTTGCCGCCAACATCGCCCTGGTGCTCGCCAAGGACGCGGGCGTGCCCCCGCGCGAACTGGCCGCGCGCCTTGCCGGCGCCCTGCGCGATTCCGACCCGGCCATCGCCTCGGTGGACATCGCCGGGCCGGGCTTCCTCAACGTCACCTACTCGCCCGATTTCTGGCGCGAAACCGTGCTGCACGTGGAGGCGGCGGGCGAGCGCTACGGCGCCACCACCGTGGGCGCGGGCCGCAAGGCGCAGGTGGAGTACGTGTCCGCCAACCCCACCGGGCCGCTGCACATCGGCCACGGGCGCGGCGCGGCCTTGGGCGACTGCCTGGCGCGGGTGATGCGCTTCGCCGGGTACGACGTGACCACCGAATACTACATCAACGACGCCGGGCGGCAGATGCGCCTGCTGGGCCTTTCGGTGTGGCTGCGCGCGCTGGAGCTTTCCGGCCGTCCGTTCACCCTGCCCGAGGACTTCTATCGCGGCGACTACATCAAGGACATCGCCGCCGAAATGCTGGCCAGGGATCCCGGCCTGGTGGACCTGCCCGAGGCCGAAGGCCAGGACCGCTGCTTCGAGTACGCCATGACCTCCATCATGGACGGCATCAAGCAGGACCTGGCCGACTTCCGCGTGGAGCACCAGGTGTGGTTCTCCGAGCTTTCGCTGGTCCGCGAGGGCGCGGTGGAAAAGACCTTCGAACGGCTGAAGCAGGCGGGCCTCGCCTTCGAGCAGGACGGCGCGCTGTGGTTCCGCACCACCACCCTCGGCGACGACAAGGACCGCGTGCTGCGCAAGTCCGACGGCACGCTGACCTACTTCGCCTCGGACATCGCCTACCACGACAACAAGTACGACCGGGGCTTCGACCTCGTCGTGGACATCTGGGGCGCCGACCACCACGGCTACGTGCCGCGCATGCGCGCCGCCGTGGCCGCCCTTGGCAAGCGGCCCGAACAGTTCGACGTGATCCTGGTGCAACTGGTGAACCTGTTGCAGGGCGGCGAGCAGATCGCCATGTCCACCCGCGCCGGGCAGTTCGAAACCCTGCACGACGTGGTCAGGGAAGTGGGCGCCGACGCCGCGCGGTTCATGTTCCTTTCGCGCAAGAGCGACAGCCACCTCGATTTCGACCTGGAACTGGTGAAGCAGCGCTCCATGGACAACCCGGTGTACTACGTGCAGTACGCCCACGCCCGCGTGCGCGCCGTGCTGCGCAAGGCGGCGGAGCGCGGCATCGTCCTGCCCGCCCGGGTGGACGCGGCGGCGCTGGCCCCGCTGGCCCTGCCGGAAGAACTGGACCTGCTGCGCCTTATCGACCGCATGCCCGACACCCTTTCGGCCGCCGCCGAAGGGCTGGCCCCGCACCACGTCAGCTTCTACCTGATGGAAGTGGCGGGCGCCCTGCACAGCTACTACGCCAAGGTGCCGGTGCTGAACGCCGACGGCGCGGAAACCATCGTGGCCCGGCTGGCCCTGCTGCGCGCCGTGGGCCGGGCCGTGGCCAACGGCCTGAACCTGCTCGGCGTCGAAGCGCCCGAGGCCATGTAGACGCGCCGGGGCGCGGGAACCAGGCATGGCAGCACCCAGACAAGGGCAACCCGTACCGAACGCACCGAACGGACGGGGCGGGCAGAAGGATGGCGGACGCAGGAAGGGCGTCTACACCATCAACGTCACCCTGCCCTCGCTCATTTCGGCGGGCATCGTGGCCGTCATCGGCTTCGGCTGGGTGTTCGTGCTCGGCGTCATCGTGGGGCGCGGCTACAACCCGGAGGAACGCCTGGGCATCGACCGCATCATGCCCAAGCCCGCCGTGAACGCGACTGCCGGAGCGGGACCCACCCCCATGCCCGGCGGAGTGTTCAAGCCCGAGGAACTCCAGTTCATGGATTCCCTGCGGGCCAAGCCCGCCCCCATATCGGGCAATGCGGGCGTGTCGGTGAACGCCACGGAAATCGTGACCAAGAGCGGCAAAAAGGACCAGAAGCCCGATCCGAAACCCGATCCGAAGAAGGACGCCAGGACGGCGGGCAAGGCCGACGCCAGAACGGATTCCAAGCCGGATTCCAAGACCGCCCGGAAGCCCGAGGCCAAGACGGACGCCAAGAAGGACGACAAGAAGGCCGCCGCGACCGCAGCCTCCGCCGCGCCCGCCCCAAAGGATACCAAAACGGCGGAAACCAAATCCGCCGACGGCGAACGCTTCGACTACGTGTACCAGGTGGCGGCCTACAAGACGGCGGACCCGGCCAACGCCCTGAAGGCGAAGCTGGAAGCGTCCGGCATCAAGGCGCGCCTTGATTCCTCGGTGGAAAACGGCGTGTCGTGGTACCGCCTGAACGCCCTGTTCCGGGGCACGCCGGAAGACACGCGCCAGTTGCGCGCCGCGCTGTCCAAACACGGCATAGACAAGGTGATTCTGCGCAGCAAGACGCCGGTTTCCCGATAGGGCAGCCTTGACGGCATGTTGCGTCGGGACTAGCATGTAATGATGTGAAGACACCGGGAACGGACAGGCGGGGCTCCACGGCCCGCGCCGCCGCCCCCACCGCCCGCCCGCCGGGAGAGAACGCCATGAGCACAGGCCCCAACATACTCGCCCCCGTCACCGCCCTTGGCGCGGCCACCCTGCGCCTGCTGGGCGAGATGGGAGCCATGTTCCTGTTCCTGGCGGACGGCCTGCGGCTCATCTTCGCCTCGCCCAAGCAGATCCCCAAGATCCTGAACCAGGTGTTCGTCATCGGCTCCAAGTCGCTGTTCGTCATTCTGCTCATCGGGGTGTTCACCGGCATGGTGCTGGGGCTGCAAGGCTACTACACGCTGGTCAAGTTCGGGTCCGAAGGGCTGCTGGGCGCGGCCGTGGCCCTTTCGCTGATCCGCGAACTGGGCCCGGTGCTGACGGCCATCATGGTCACCGGCCGGGCCGGGTCGTCCATGGCCGCCGAGATCGGGGTCATGCGCATCACCGACCAGATCGACGCGCTGGACGTCATGGACATCAACCCCATGGCCTACCTGGTGGCCCCGCGCATCGCCGCCTCGCTCATCTCGTTCCCGCTGCTGACGGCGGTGTTCGACGTGGTGGGCATCCTTGGCGGCTACGTCACCGGGGTCACCCTGCTGGGTATCAACGAGGGCGTGTACTTCTACCGCATCGAGTCCAGCGTGGAGATGGCCGACATCACCGGCGGCTTCATGAAGTCGCTGCTGTTCGCGGTCATCGTGGCCACGGTAAGCTGCTACCAGGGCTATTTCACCCACATGCGCCGCGACGGCGTGGGGCCCGAAGGCGTCAGCAATTCCACCACCTCCGCCGTGGTCCTTTCGTGCGTGTTCGTGCTGGTGGCCGACTACGTGCTGACCTCGTTCCTGCTGTAAGAAGAGACCACGGCCATGCGCGCGACTTCCGGATGGGACATACGGCTTGACGGCCTCACGGTGGGCTACGGCGACCACGTGGTGCTGCGCGACGTGAACGCGCTGCTGCCCGCTGGCGAAATTTCCATGATCATCGGCGGCTCGGGCTGCGGCAAGTCCACCCTGCTGCGCCACGTGCTGGGCCTGCAACGGCCCATGGCGGGCACCCTTTCGGTGGGCGGGCGCGACCTGTTCGCCCTGCCCCGGCGCGACTTCCGCAAGGTGCGGCGGCGCATGGGCGTGCTGTTCCAGGACGGCGCGCTGCTGGGCTCGCTGACCCTGGGCGACAACGTGGCCCTACCCCTGCGCGAGCATACCGGCCTGCCCAGGGACACCATCCGCCAGATAGTGCTGCACAAGCTGGCCCTGGTGGGCCTGGCCGACTACGCCGACTACTACCCCAACCAGCTTTCCGGCGGCATGCGCAAGCGCGCGGGCCTGGCGCGGGCCATCGTCATGGACCCGCCCATCCTGCTGTGCGACGAGCCCACATCGGGCCTGGACCCGGTCAACGCCGCGCGCATGGACCACCTGCTGCTGGACATGCGGGCCAATTTTCCCGGCATGACCATCGTGGTGGTCAGCCACGACCTGCGCAGCCTGGACGCCATCGCCGACTACGTGCTCATGCTGCACGACGGCACGGCGGCCTTCGCGGGGCCGGTGGACGAGTTGCGCGCCACGCAGGACCCCTACGTGCGCAGCTTTCTGGACCGGCGGGCCGACGAGGACCAACGGGCGGACGTGACGCTGGCGCCGGAGGTGCAGCAGGCCCTGGACGCCTGGCTGGACCGCTGACGACTGGCCGGATCGCCACGCCTGGCCGGACCGCTGACGGCGGCCGGGGACATACGGCAACAACAGCCCCCAACGGATACGGGAAGGGCATCATGAAGAAGTATTCGCGAGAAACATCGGTCGGCATCTTCGTGCTCGTCGGACTTTTGTGCGTCGGCTACCTCACGGTAAAGCTGGGGCGCATGGAACTGCTGTCCGACAAGGGCTACACCGTGCATGCCCGGTTCAGCTCCATCACCGGTCTGCGCGTGGGCGCGGAAGTGGAGATCGCGGGCGTGCCCGTGGGCCGCGTGGCGGGCATCACGCTTGCGCCGGACAAGCCGGTGGCGGTGGTCAGCCTGCGCATGAAGGAAGGCGTGCACCTGACCGACGACGTCATCGCCTCGGTAAAGACCAGTGGCCTCATCGGCGACAAGTACATCAAGCTCTCGCCCGGCGGTTCGGAAGACCAGTTGGGCGAGGGCGACGAAATCACGGAAACCGAATCGGCCATCGACATCGAATCGCTGATCAGCAAGTACGTGTTCGGGGGAGTCTAGCCATGCCCATCCGCATATTCCTGCGCGGCGCGGCCCTTGCCGCGCTGCTCGTCACCGTCCTTTCCTGCTGGACCGGCGCGGCCCTGGCCGCCGCCGACAGCGCGGGCGCGGCCCGCGAAACGCTGAAGGCCTCCGTGGACCGCATCCTCGGCATCGTCAAGCAGCCGGGCTACACGGACCCGGCCCAGCGCCCCGCCCTGATGGACAAGGTGGAGGACGAAATCCGCCACATCTTCGATTTCCGCGAGTTCTCGGCCCGCACCGTGGGGGTCAACTGGCGCTCGTTCACCCCCGACCAGCAGGACCGCTTCGCCGAGGCGTTCGCCTCGCTGCTGCGGGCCACCTACCTCGAAAAGTTCGACGGCTACAGCGGCGAACAGGTGCTGTTCACCGGCGAACTGGTCAGCGGCAAGGGCGACAAGGTCGAGGTCCAGACCACCGTGGTGATCAAGGACAAGCAGGTGCCCGTGGCCTACCGCATGCTCCAGAACCGCCAGCAGGCCTGGGTGGTGTACGACGTGATCATCGAGGGCGTGAGCATGGTCAAGAACTACCGCACCCAGTTCCAGGACCTGCTGGAAAAGGGCACCGCCGACCAGCTCATCGAGCGGGTGCAGGCCAAGGCCGAGGAAGTGCGCAAGCAGCCCGCCCAACCCGCCCCGTCAGCTCAATCGGGCCAGTCGGGCCAGTCCGCCCAATCGGGCCAGCCCGGCTAGCCGGAACGGGCCGTGCCCGGCGCACGCACCATGAATCCGCTCCCGGAGGGAGTTTCCATGCCCGCAGGTTCGTTCCGCATCACACTCGCGCTGTACACGGCATGCCTTGCCTGCGCCCTGCTGCTGGCCCCGGCGGCCGCGCGCGCCGACACGCCCGCCGAAGGCGCGCAGCATGCCGCGCCCACCATTTCCGCCGATCTCGACGACTACGACACCGGCAACGAGGACATGGTGCCCGACCCGCTGGAGGGCTGGAACCGCATGTGGTTCGCCATCAACGACGCGCTGCTGCTCAAGGTCGTCAAGCCGGTGCACCAGGGCTACGTGGCCGTGACCCCCGACGAACTGCGCAGCGGGGTGCGCAACTTCTTCCACAACCTGGCCTTTCCCATCCGCTTCCTGAACTGTCTGTTGCAGGGCAAGCCCATGGAGGCCGGGGTGGAGATGGGCCGGTTCATCATCAATTCCACCGTGGGCATGGCCGGGTTCATCGACGTGGCCAAGAAGGACAAGCCCATCGTGGAACCGGACAAGGAAGACTTCGGCCAGACCCTGGGCGTATGGGGCGCGGGTGAAGGCTTCTACATCGTCTGGCCGGTCATCGGCCCCAGCACCCTGCGCGACAGCGTGGGCCTTGCGGGCGACTACTTCGCCGACCCGTTCGGCTACATGGTGGACGACGACCTCACCTACTTCGCGGGCCGGGCCTACGGCGAGTTCAACAAGGCGGACGAGACCATCTCCAGCTACGAGGCCGTGACCAAGAGCGCGGTGGAGCCGTACACCTCGGTGCGCAACGCCTACATCCAGTTGCGCCGCGCCAAGGTGGCCAAATAGCCGGACCGCCCCCCCCTCCCCCCCCCCCGGAACAGTGAACGACAAAGGGAGGCCCCATGGGGCCTCCCTTTCAGACTGCTGACAAACCCAAATTCTTCCGGGGGAGGGACCCTTTTGGAAAAGGGTCTCCTCCCCCGGAC
>NZ_JBAIYT010000030.1:0-48981 GCF_036763125.1 Nitratidesulfovibrio sp. 1201_IL3209 | reverse complement strand
GCGACTGGCTTGAACACCTATAGCGTAACCGGAAAGGTGTTTTTTGGTATAACCGATTGACTCCACCCGCATAGCGGGTGGTTTTCTGTTTCGGTCGCTTCGCTCCCTCAACTGGCTAAAGCCATAAAAAAAAGGCCCGCCTCCCGTAGGGCGGGCCTTTGGCCGCGGACGCGACGAACGCCCGCGGCGGGCCGGGAATGCAAAGGCAGGGTCGGGGAAATGCGGTGCGCGGGCCGGGCGGCGGGCGGTCCGCCCGGCCCCGCGCGGAGGTGCAGAGTGCAGTGCGCCCGGAGAGGTGAAACCTAGTTCAGGAACGTATCCACGGACACGTAGTCCAGCCCGAAGGCTTCGGCCACGCCCTTGTAGGTGATCTTGCCGTCGATGACGTTGGCGCCCTTGGCGATTTCGCAGCTGTCCTGCATGGCGCGCTTCCAGCCCTTGTTGGCGATGGTCAGCGCGTAGGGCAGGGTGGCGTTGGTCAGGGCCAGGGTGGAAGTCTTGGCCACGGCGCCGGGCATGTTGGCCACGCAGTAGTGCACCACGCCGTCCACCACGAAGGTGGGGTCGGTGTGGGTGGTGGCCTTGGAGGTTTCGAAGCAGCCGCCCTGGTCGATGGCCACGTCCACCAGCACCGCGCCCTTCTTCATGGTCTTCAGCATGTCGCGGGTGACCAGCTTGGGGGCCTTGGCGCCGGTGACCAGCACCGCGCCCACCACCACGTCGGCCTCGCGCACCAGCCTGCGCAGGGTGGCCGGGGACGACATGAGCGGGAAGCAGTTGGAGGGCATCACTTCGCTGAGGTGGCGCAGGCGGTCCAGGTTCATGTCCAGGATGTACACCTTGGCGCCCAGGCCGCAGGCCATGCGGGCCGCGTGGGTGCCCACCACGCCGCCGCCGATGACCACGACGGTGGCCGGGTCCACGCCGGGCACGCCGCCCAGCAGCACGCCGTTGCCGCCCTGGGCCATTTCCAGGTACTTGGCGCCCTGCTGGATGGCCATGCGTCCGGCCACTTCGCTCATGGGGGTAAGCAGGGGCAGGCTGCCGTCGGCCTTCTGGATGGTTTCGTAGGCGATGCACACCGCGCCGCTCTTGATCAGGGCCTGGGTCTGCGGCTCGTCGGCGGCCAGGTGCAGGTAGGTGAACACGATCTGGCCGGGGCGGATCAGGCCGTATTCGGACGCCTGCGGCTCCTTGACGTGCATGACCATGTCGGACTTGGCGTAGATTTCGGCCGGGGTGGCCACGATGGCCGCGCCCGCTTCCGCGTAGGCTTCGTCGGCAAAGCCGCTGCCCGCGCCGGCGTTCTTTTCCACCAGCAGGGTGTGCCCGGCGTGCACCATCACCTCGACCCCGGCGGGGGTCATGGCGACGCGGTTTTCTTCCTTCTTGATCTCCTTCAGGATGCCAACGATCATCTGAGCCTCCAGATACGCCGGTGGTGCGGCGTGTTGCGGTGCGTTTCGGCGCGCATGAAAACCCCGGACAGGGCGCGCCCGCGCGGGCGCGGTTTTCCCAGAGCAAACACCTTGCCAACTTGCCGGAAAATCGGACGAAACGCCGAAATTCCCGGACGAGTCACAAAAACGCAAATCGGACCAGTGAGTTGCACGAGCAAAAAAGAGGAGGGAAGCAGCGAAGAGGGGCGGAAAATTGGAATGGCGCCACAAGGGGCGAAGGGCAAAGTGGAAATAATTCACACCACTGTTCGGATAAACAGCGCAGAAGACCCGAAATCACGTCGCCGGACAATTGGAAATTTTTCAGACCACTGGAAAGTTTTCAGACCGCCTTCAGGCCGTGCCGACGCAGCTTGGCGAGCAGGGCAGTATGAGAAATTCCAAGTTTTCTTGCCGCCTTGCGCACACTGCCCGCAGCAGAGACGGCATCGGAGACGATCCGTTTTTCAAAAACGGCAATCATGTCCTTGAGCCGCCCTTCCCCGTCATGACGGAGCTCATGGCGGTGCTCGTGGCCGGACGCCAGGGCCGCCGCGTCGGCCACGGTGTCGGCCACGCCGTCGGCCAGCCGGGCCGATTCGCCGAACAGCCCGCCCTCCAGTTCGTGCGCGAAAAGGATGAACCGCGCCCCCACCACCTCGTCCGGACACAGGATGGCCGCGCGCTCCACCACGTTCTTCAGTTCGCGCACGTTGCCCGGCCAGTGGTGCGCCGCAAGGCGCGCCAGCGCCCCCGGCGACAGCGCGCGCACCGGGCCGCCCAGCCGCGCCGCCAGCCCCAGCAGGAAGTGCTCGGCCAGCACGGCGATGTCCTCGGGCCGTTCCTTCAGCGGCGGAATGTGAATGGGCAGCACGTTGATGCGGTAGTACAGGTCCTGGCGGAAGCGCCCTTCCTCCACCAGCCGTTCCAAAGTGCGGTTGGTGGCCGTGACGATGCGCACGTCCACGGGCACCTCGGCCGTGCCGCCCACCCGGCGCACGCTGCCTTCCTGCATCACCCGCAGCATCTTGGCCTGCGAGGCCAGCGGCATGTCGCCGATCTCGTCCAGCAGCACGGTGCCGCCGCGCGCCGTCTCGAACAGGCCGGGCTTGCCCTCGCGCCGCCCGCCGGTGAAGGCCCCGGCCTCGTACCCGAACAGTTCGCTTTCCAGCAGCTGTTCCGGCAGGGCCGCGCAGTTGACCGGCACGAACGGCCCCTGCCGCCCGCTGGCGGTATGGATGGCCCGCGCGAACAGTTCCTTGCCGGTGCCGCTCTCGCCCCGGATGGCGATGATGGAATCCGTGGCGGCCACGCGCCGGGCAAAGGCGATGGCGAACCCGATGGCCGGGTGCTGGCCCACGATGTCGCCGAAGGTGACCTGCGCGGGCTCGGTGATGGAGCGCGCCAGCTTGCGGATCTCGCGCATGTCGCGGGCCACTTCCACCGCGCCGATGATGCGGCCCTCGCCGTCGCGGATGGGCCTGCGGGTGACGAAGAATTGCAGCCGCCCGCCGCCGGGGGTGGCCACCTCGCGCTTGGCGTCCACCAGTTCGCGGCCGGACAGGCAGTCCAGGATGCCCCGGTCGGGCAGGCCCAGCGCGTCCAGCGGCAGGCCGGACAGGTCGGCGGCGCGGCCCGTTGGGCCGGTCGCGCCAGTTGCGCCAGTCGAGCCTGATGTGCCCGACGTGCCAGCCACCGCGGTACAGCCGTACGCCTCGCGGGCCACCTTGTTGATGGAGGTCAGCCGCCCCTGCGCGTCGATGGACAGCACCCCGTCGCGCAGGTTGTCCAGCAGCACCAGGAAGCGGTTGGCGCGCTCCTCGGCGGGCAGGGTATCCACGATGCGGAATTCCAGCAGGTCGGGGATGCGGCCCAGGGTTTCGAACAGGGCGGCGCGGTCCACGTCGCTGGGGCTGTCCGCCTCCAGGTACACGAAGGCGCGGTCCATGCCGAAAACTGGGCCGGGAGCCGGGTCCGCCGGATTTGGCGAAGTTGACAGGGCTGGCGTGACGCCGCCCGCGCGGCGCTCCACTTCCATGGAGACGATGGACAGGGCCTGCCCGGCCAGCAGCGAGGACAGGTCGGAAACGATGCCCACCCTGTCGCGAAAGATGCATTCCATTCGTAGTTTCATGCGTGCGTCTTCCGGTACGGGGTGGGCGTGGCGGCTTCCCTGTGGTGTTTCGTGCGGCTCAGTCCGCGCTCCGCGCGTTGGCGGAAGAGGCCGGAGCGGATGCGGGACCGGTTGCGGAAACGGGGGCGTCGGCGGCTTCGACAGCGCCCTCGGCGGCCAGTCCGGGCACGGGCTGGTTCCTGCTGTAGGCCGTGGCTTGGCAGATGGCGATGAGCGTGCCCTCGCCGTCGGTGACGCGTATCTCGTAGGTGGCCACCCGGCTGGCGGCGCTGATCTCGCGCGCCTCGGCCGTCAGCGGCCCGCGCCTGCCGGGCGCCAGGAACGAAATGGCGGTGTTCAGGTTCACGCTCACCTTGCCGCGCGTGTTGCAGGCCACGGCAAAGGCCAGGTCGGCCACGGCGAAGATGGCCCCGCCGTGGGCCATGCCCACGCCGTTGCGGTGGTGCGCGTCCAGGGGCATCACCGCGCGGGCGTAGCCGCGCGCGGCCTCGGCGATCTCGATGCCGAGGTGTCTGGCGAAGGTGTCGCGCTCGGCGATGAACCGGCGGACGTGCTCCATGTCGCCGTCCTGCACGGAAGGGCCGGACGGGGGGGAATCTTCGGAAGTCGGGGCGGACGGTGTGGCTGGCATGGCGTCTCCGCGCGGGCGCGCGCATCCGGCGTGTGCGGGAAAGGCCCGGTTCACAAAAGGGTAAAACGGACGGGCCGCAAGGCGCACCGTAGCGGCTGGACCCCCGACTTGTCGAGAGGCAACGCCGCGCGCCCGGCACATGCCGTCCACCCCGCGCGCCACCCGCCTGCTGCATCGCGGCGCGGGAGCGCTAAACCTTCCCCCCGATATGCCGAAAAGAATGGCGAACGCCGGATGCGCCACACCCCGCACCCGATCGCGGGGTCTCGCGGCGTGGCGTTGCACGGGCACGCGCGCCGGGCAACCATCCTTCGTGGAGAAGGGCGGCCCCATGCGTGCGTGCTCCGGCCGGAACGACGCAATCGTCATCGTCAAATCGTCAGGGGGGGAGGGCAGCACATGCGCACGCCGCGCATTTCCGTGGTGGTGGCCAACCACGACTACGGCCGCTTTCTCGACCGCTTCTTCGGCGCGCTGGCCGCACAGACCTTTCCGCCCGACGCGGTGGAAGTGGTTTTCGTGGACGACGCCAGCAGCGACGATTCGCGCGAGCGCGCCCTGCGCTGGCAGGCGGACGGCCCGTGGGCGGCGTTCCGCGTGCTGGCCCTGCCCCGCGTGGGCAGGCCCGGCCCGGTGCGCAACGCCGGGGCCGAGGTAGCGCGCGGTCCCTTCCTGCTGTTCTGCGACCCGGACGACTATCTGGCCCCGGACTTTCTGCGCCGCACCCACGCGGCCCTGACGGAGCCGGATGAGCCGGACGGCATCGCCAGCGCTCCCCCCGGTCCCCACGCCCTGCGCGATCTGGCCCACGCGGCCCTGCTGGCCGCCGGGGCAGAAGACGGCTCGCTCCCCGACGACCTGCCCACCGTCATCCCCTCGCCAGGCGTCGTCCGTCCGCATATCGCCTGCACCGACTACGTCGAGGAATCGCCCACCGGCTCGCGGGTGGTGCGGGTGCCGGACTTTCATCCGGACCTCTTGCGCACCCAGAACCTGTTCCACACCACCTCGCTGATGCGGCGCGAGGTGTGGCTGGCCAGCCGGGGCTTTCGCGCCGCCACGGCCTACGAGGACTGGGACTTCTGGGTGCAGGCGGCCATGGCCGGATTCGGGGTGGCGCGCGTGGCGGAACCGCTGCTGCACTACGTGTTCCATGACGCCAACTACTCGCTGGCGGCCCGCGCCGACGACGGCAGGGCCAAGGCGCGCATCGTGCGCGACAACCCGGCCTTCTTCGAGTCCGAGGTGCGGGCCTGGGCGCGCGCCCTCTTGCGCGGCGAACCGTGGGCCGCCCCGTTCGGCCGGGGCATCATTCCCCGCGCCGCCGACATCCGCGCCCTGCGCGAACTGTTCGTGGCCCGCATGGGCGCGGCGCGGGCGGGGGAGATATTCGCCCGTGCGGGGTTGTAGGAACAACCCCTGAAGGACATCTACGGCCCCACCCACCTCTGACCGGCACCCACGGTGCCGCGTTCCGGACGCCTACTCCAGATCGTACTTCTTCAGCTTGTTGTGCAGGGTGGCGCGGGTGATGCCCAGCCGCCGGGCGGCCTCGCTCTTGTTGTCGCCGGTCTCGCGCAGGGTGGCGATGATGGCCCGGCGTTCCAGGTCTTCCAGCGACAGCCCGGCGTAGGGGGCCAGCCCGTCGCCGTCAGCCGGGGCGTTTCCCGCGCCCGCGTCGCTGCCCGCCGCACCACCGGCCCCGGCGTTTCCGCCGTTGCCCCCGATCCCTCCGGTCCCGAGATGCAGCGGCAGTTCGCGCTCGGTCACGTAGTCGCCGGTGGCCAGAATGACGGCGCGCTCGATGGCGTTCTCCAGTTCGCGCACGTTGCCGGGCCAGTCGTGGCGCAGCAGAAGGTCCATGGCCTGGGGAGAGAACCCCTTGAGGTGCTTGCGGTTCTTTTCGGTGTACCGGTCCAGGAAGAACGCGGCCAGCAGGGGCACGTCGCCCGCGCGCTCGCGCAGGGCGGGCACGTGCACGGTGATGACGTTGAGCCGGTAGTACAGGTCTTCGCGAAACCGCCCGGCCGCCGCCTCCTCGCGCAGGTCGCGGTTGGTGGCGGCGATGACCCGCACGTCCACGGTGAGCGGGGTGTCGCTGCCCACCCGCTGCACCTCGCCCTGTTGCAGGGCGCGCAGCAGCTTGGCCTGCAACGGCAGGGGCATCTCGCCGATCTCGTCCAGGAACAGGGTGCCGCCGTCGGCCTGCACGAAGCGGCCCTCGCGCCGCCGGTCGGCCCCGGTGAAGGCCCCGCGCTCGTGGCCGAACAGTTCCGATTCCAGCAGGGTTTCGGTCAGCGCGGCGCAGTTCACGGTCACCAGCTGCCGCGCGGCGCGGTGGCTGGCCGCGTGCAGGGCGCGGGCCACCAGTTCCTTGCCGGTGCCCGATTCGCCGGTGATGAGCACGGTGGCCTCGGACGGGGCTACGGTGGCGATCATCTCCACCAGTTCGCGCATGGGCGCGCTGCGGCCGATGATGCCGTACAGCGCGCCCGCTGCCCCCTGCCCCGCCTGCGCGGTCAGGCGTTCGCGCAGTTCGCGGTTTTCGCTGGCCAGGCGGGTGTGGTCCAGGGCACGCTCCAGGGTGTGGCGCAGCACGTCGAAGTCCAGCGGCTTGGTCAGGTAGTCGTAGGCCCCGGTGCGCAACGCCTCCACGGCGGTGTCCACCGAGGAAAACGCGGTCATGATCAGCACCGGCGTGGCCGGGTTCCAGTCCAGGATGCGGTGCAACGCCTCGATGCCGTCCATGCGGGCCATGCGCACGTCCATGAGCACGGCGTCCCAGGCGCGCTGGCGCACCTTTTCCACGGCGGACTCGCCGTCGTCGGCCTCTTCGGTGGCGTAGCCCCAGCCGCGCAGCATGGTGCGCAGCATGGAGCGGTGCGCCGCGTCGTCGTCCACGATGAGGATGGTGGCGGTGGTCATATCTCGTCGTCCTTTGCGGGCCGGCCGGGTTGGTCAGGCTGATCGGGCTGGCCGGATGCGGCCGGGGCGGCGTCACCCGCGCCGGGCCGCGCCGCCTCCGGCTCGGCGGGCAGCAGGAAGGTGACCTCCGTGCCCTGGCCGGGGACGGAGCGCAGCGACACCTCGCCGCCGTGGGCCTCCACGATCTTGTGCACGATGGCGAGGCCCAGGCCCGTGCCCTGGCTCTTGGTGGTGAAGTACGGGTCGAAGATGGTGGCCAGGTGTTCCGGCGCGATGCCCGCGCCCGTGTCGCGCACCGAGACCGCGATGCGGTTGCCCGGCGCGGCGGCCAGGCGCACGGAAAGCTCTCCGCCGCGGGGCATGGCCTCCAGCGCGTTCAGGAACACGTTGAGCAGCGCCTGCGAGAAGCGGTCCGGGTCCAGCAGCGCGCGGGGCACGGGACCTTCCGGCAGGCCTCGCGGCGCGCCCTCGCCCGGTCCCGGTTGTCCCGGCCCGACCTGTCCCGGCCCGGCGAAATCCTGGCCCTCCTCAGGCTCCACGCGCACGGTCACGCCCCGGTGGGCGGCGTCCTGGCGCACCAGCCGCAGCACGTGGCGCACCAGGAACCCGGCGTCCACCGGGCGGGGGGCGATGTCCGACGGCCGGGCCAGGCCGATGAGGTCGGAAATGACCCGGTTCAGCCGTTCCACCTCCTGCACCATGACCCGCGCGGCCTCGCGGTCCTCGCTGCCCTCGGCGAAGCGGCTGCCGAAATAGGTGGCGTAGCCCTTGATGGAACTGAGCGGGTTGCGCAGCTCGTGGGCCACACCGGCGGCCAGGCTGCCGATGGCGGCCAGCTTTTCGCGGCGGCGCACCTCGTCCTGCAACCGGCGCACCTCGCGCAGGTCGCGCAGGATCAGGATGGCCCCGGCCTCGTCCCTGCCCCCGGCGGCGATGCGCACCCCGCGCACGCTCATGGGCACGGGCGGACCGCCCGCCACGGGGCAGTCCAGGGTCACCTCCGTCCCGAAGGCGGGGGGGGCGTCGGCGCCGGCATCCCCGCCCCCGCCGCCGTGCGTTCCGCCGGTCAGCCGGGCGGCCAGTTCGGCCAGCGGGGCGGGCAGCACCGCATCCGGCAGAGCCCCGGCGGGCACCCCGTCGCCCAGGCGCAACAGGTCGCGCGCCGCCGCGTTGCAGGTGGCCACGCGGCCCGCGCCGTCCAGCACCACCAGCCCGTCGGGCAGGCTGGTGACCACGTGCAGGGCGAAGGACTGGGCCTGCCGCACCAGCCTGCGCGAGGCGCGGGCATGGCGCGACCACAGCAGCGAAAGCGCCCCGGCGCCGCCCAGCAGGGCCAGGATGGACAGCATGATCAGGGTGTGCTGGCGGTCCGCCGCGCGGGCCGCGTCGAAGGGGGCCGTGTCCAGCGCCACGACGATCACCGGCGGCGGGACGTCGCGCTCGGCCTGCATGTCCGCCTCCATCTCGCGGCGCAGCCAGCCGGGCATGCCGCCCATGCCGTGGCCCATCATGTGCCCGCCCATGCCCATATGCCGCGCGGTGGGCCGCAACGGAATGAAGGTGCGGTACACCAGAAAGGCGCGTTGGCCGCCCGCCTCCATGAGCCGCCAGCCCACCTCGTCGCGGGCCTGCTGGCCGCCGCCGTCATTGCCCGGCGAAGAGGCCGGGGGCGGGGGCACGGCCAGGGCCTCCATGGTGGCCGGATCGGCCAGGGGGCGGCCGATCCATTGCGGGTCGCTGTGGGCCAGCACCACGCCCTGCCTGTCGGTGACGGCGATGAAATGGATGTCCGGCTGGTCGGCCATTTCCTCCAGCAGGACCTGCAACCGCAGTTCGCCCCCTGCGCGGCCGCGCAGGCCGGTGCGCGCACCGGCCTCGAAGGCCCGGATCAGCGAAGCGCCCTTTTCCGAAAGGATGCGCCGCATGGATTCCTGCTCGCCGTCGTGGTTGAGCACGGTGAGCACGGCCAGCACCAGGGCCAGGGCCGCCGTGGCCCCGATGATCAGCCATGGCGAGGGCAGCCGCCCGTTCGCGCCGCCGCTGCCGCCGCCGGTCCCGCCCCGGCCGGACTGGCCGGACTGGCCTGACAGGCCGAACAGGCCAAGGAAGCCCGACGGGCCGCGCTGGCCGTGAGCCCCTCCAGAACCGGACCCGGAGGACTGGCCCGATTGACCGGTTTGGCCGGATTGGCCGAGGCCTTCATATGTCGCATGCGGCGCGTTGGCCGCGTTGCCGGTAGGCATGGGATGGTCCTTTGGGATGTTCCTTGCGGCGTGACGGCGCCCGCCGGAGCGAAACTGGTCGATGCCGCGACACCTGTTCGATTTTCATACGCCTTCCACGGGGTGGCGTATAGTTTTTATACATGTGCACGGATTTCGTGCAGGCGGCCGGGAGCCCTGCCGGGCGTATCGCAAGATTATTTTATCTGTAATTACCTATTGTTATGCGAACATGCCGCGCCTTGGCACGCCGGTTGCTCATATCCGGGCAAGCAACAAGCGCACCAGCCCCGCACCACAGTACACGGCCGCGCCATCCATCGAGGATGCAGCGAAGACGCCAGGGGCTGTTTCCAAATGAGGATTTTCGTTCGTTGGCAAGGAAAACGAGCCTGCCATGAGGGAGCATACTCTTATCGTATTTGACCGAAATGGAAGGCGAAGTTTGACGCAGCCAACGGACGAAAAGACCATTTAGAAACAGCCCCTGGGCGGGGCGGCAACGAATCAACCAACCATACAGGAGCACACATCATGAAGACCAAGCATCTCGTCCTCGGCACCGTCGCCCTCGCGGGCCTGCTCGCCTTCACCGGCATCACCGACAGCGCCTTCGCCCGCATGGGCGGCATGGGCATGGGCGGCGGCTGCGCCACCGGCGCGGTGTACAACGCCCTGACCCCGGAAAAGCAGGCCAGGTTCGACGCCATCTACAAGGAAGCGGACGCCCGCATCCAGCCGCTGAAGGACAAGGCCTGGGCCAAGAACACCGAACTGCGCGCCCTGTCGGTGAACCCCAACACCAAGCCTGAAGCCATTTCCAAGCTGACGAACGAACTGGCCGACCTGCGCACCCAGATCCGCAACGAATACACCGCCCTCGACACCCGCCTGGAAAAGGAAGTGGGCGTGAACCCCGGTTACGGCCGCATGGGCCACAGGGGCATGGGTGGCGGCATGATGGGCGGCCACGGCATGGGTCATGGCGGAATGGGCGGAATGGGCGGCATGATGGGCGGCCAGGGCATGGGCTACGGCCACGGCCCCATGCATGACGGCCAGGCGCCGCAGGCCAACCAGTAGCCTGACCACGAACGGACTCCACGGGGCGCACCCGCGCTGCCTTCACGAGGACTTCCCACCTCGCGCCCCGCTTGATGCAACAGCCAGATGATCGAAACACAGGGCCGTCGGCACCACGAGGTGTCGGCGGCCCTCGCCGTTTTCTCCATCCCGCACGCGCCCGCCGCATCCGTCCGCGCGGCACGGCATCCTTCTGCCCGTTGCGCACGCCCCCGCGCTCCTCCCTCCCGCCGCCCGCCAGTCCCCGGCCCGTCTTGACGCGGGGCCGACCGCCCCGCTCCGGCCCGGCACGGGGTTGATTTCTGGCATTCCAGCGCCTACAACCGTTCCGAATATCGAAAAATCATGCCTCACGGCGGCACAGGCCTTCCCGGATATCCGGGGTTCGCCCGCACCGCCGCCGCGCGACACAGCAGGAGCCTTTTCCACCACACCGCACGACCCGCACCACACCACACCCGCCGGGACCACACCCGCGCGACGCCCAGGAGGAACCGCATGGAACAGCATCTTGATGCGCGCATCGTCGAGCGCGGCAAGGAATTCTTCAAGAGCATCAGCGGCGAGGCCCCGTCCATCTTCAACAAGGGCTTCTGGACCGGCAAGGTCATGGATTGGGCCATGCAGAACGAGGGCTTCAAGGTCCAGCTGTTCCGCTTCGTGGACGTCCTGCCCTACCTGAACACTTCCGAGGCGCTCACCCGCCACATCCGCGAATATTTCTCGGCCGATGGAGCGGACGTGCCCCCCGTGCTGAAATGGGGCGCGGGCGCCGCCGGGTTCGGCGGGGCGTTCACCGGCATGCTCATGGGCAAGTTCATCCGGTCCAACATCGAGGGCATGGCCCGCACCTTCATCATCGGCGAAAACACCAAGGAAGCCATCAAGGGCCTGGCCAAGCTGCGCAAGGAAGGCTTTGCCTTCACCGTGGACCTGCTGGGCGAGGCCACGGTGAGCGAGGAAGAAGCCGACGCCTACCGCGACGGCTACCTTGAAGTGCTGGACGCCATCGCCAGGGAGCACGCCAAGTGGGCTCCGCTGGCCGATTCCACAGGGGCCACCGCCGGGCTCGGCGCCGCCCTGAACGGGGGAGACTGGGGCCACACCCCCAAGGTGAACGTGTCCATCAAGCCCTCGGCCCTCTACTCGCAGGCCAAGCCCGGCGACGTGGAAGGCTCCGTGCAGGGCATCCTGTCGCGCCTGGTGCCCATCTACCGCAAGATCGTGGAGATGGGGGGCTTTTTGTGCATCGACATGGAGCAGCTGAAGTACCGCGAAATGACGCTGGAACTGTTCAAGCGGCTGCGCACCATGCCCGAATTCCGCGACTATCCGCACCTGTCCATCGTCTTGCAGGCCTACCTGCGCTGCACCGAACACGACCTGGACGACCTGCTGGCCTGGGGCCGCGCCGAAAAGCTGCCCTTCGGCATCCGCCTGGTGAAGGGCGCGTACTGGGACTACGAAACGGTGATGGCCAAGCAGAACGGCTGGGAGATCCCCGTGTGGACCCGCAAGCCGGAATCGGACATCTGCTACGAAAAGCTGGCCCGCCGCATCCTTGAAAACAACGATCTCGTCTACTTCGCCTGCGCCTCGCACAACGTGCGCACCATCGCCACGGTGATGGAAACGGCCCGCGCGCTCAGCGTGCCCGCCCACCGCTACGAGTTCCAGGTGCTGTACGGCATGGCCGAACCGGTGCGGAAGGGGCTGAAGAACGTGGCCGGGCGCGTGCGCCTGTACTGCCCCTACGGCGAACTGATCCCCGGCATGGCCTACCTGGTGCGCCGCCTGCTGGAAAACACCGCCAACGAATCCTTCCTGCGCCAGAGCTTCGTGGACGGCGCGGAACTGGAACGGCTGCTGGAAAACCCGCAGGCCACGCTTGAACGCGAACTGGCCGCCACCCCGCCGCCGCGCCCCATGCAGCCCAGCCCCGACGGCCTGCCCCCGTTCGTCAACGAAAGCATGCTGGACCTGACCATACCCGCCAACCGCGAGGGCTTCGTGAAGGCCATCGCGGAAGTGCGCGGCAAGGCGGGCGGCGTGATTCCGCTGTTCATCGGCGGCAAGGACGTGACCACCGACGACACCATCGCCTCCACCAACCCGGCGAGCCCGGCGGAGGTCATCGCCAAGGTCTGCCAGGGCGGCAAGCCGGAAGTGGACGCCGCCATCGAGGCCGCCGAAAAGGCCTTCCCGGCCTGGCGCGACACCTCCCCGGCCGACCGGGCCATGTACCTGCGCCGCGCGGCGGACATCGCCCGCCGCCGCATGTTCGAGCTGTCCGCCTGGCAGGTGCTGGAAGTGGGCAAGCAGTGGGACCAGGCCTTCCACGACGTGGGCGAGGGCATCGACTTCCTGGACTACTACGCCCGTGAAATGCTGCGCCTTGGCGCGCCGCGCCGCATGGGCCGCGCCCCCGGCGAACTGAACCACCTGTTCTACCAGCCCAAGGGCATCGCCGCGGTCATCGCGCCGTGGAACTTCCCCTTCGCCATCGCCATCGGCATGGCCGCCGCCGCCATGGTCACCGGCAACCCGGTGATCTTCAAGCCGTCGTCCATCGCCTCGCGCATCGGGTACAACCTCACGGAAATCTTCCGCGAGGCGGGCCTGCCCGAGGGCGTGTTCAACTATGTGCCGGGCCGCAGCTCGGTCATGGGCGACTACCTTGTGGAACACCCGCAGGTGAGCATGATCTGCTTCACCGGCTCCATGGAAGTGGGGCTGCGCATCCAGGAAAAGGCCGCGAAAGTGCAGCCCGGCCAGGTGCAGTGCAAGCGGGTCATCGCGGAAATGGGCGGCAAAAACGCCATCATCATCGACGACGACGCCGACCTCGACGAGGCCGTGCTGCAGGTGCTGTATTCCGCGTTCGGCTTCCAGGGCCAGAAGTGCTCGGCCTGCTCGCGGGTCATCGTGCTGGAGCCCATCTACGACCGCTTCGTGGAGCGGCTGGTCAAGGCGGCGCAGGCCATCAAGATCGGCCCCTCGGAAGACCCGGCCAACTACATGGGGCCGGTGGCCGACGCGTCCCTGCAAAAGAACATCCTGGAATACGTGAAGATCGCCGAGCAGGAAGGCAAGGTGCTGGTGAAGCGCACCGACATCCCGGCAGAGGGCTGCTACGTGCCGCTGACCATCGTGGAGGGCATCAAGCCGCACCACCGCATCGCGCAGGAGGAAATCTTCGGCCCGGTGCTGGCCGTGATGCGCGCGGGCAGCTTCGACGAGGCGCTCGGCATCGCCAACGGCACCCGCTTCGCCCTGACCGGCGGCGTGTTCTCGCGCAGCCCCGAAAACCTCGCCAAGGCGCGGCGCGAATTCCGCGTGGGCAACCTGTACCTGAACCGCGGCTCCACCGGGGCCATGGTGGAACGCCAGCCCTTCGGCGGGTTCAAGATGTCCGGCGTGGGCTCCAAGACCGGCAGCCCCGACTACCTCTTGCAGTTCATGGACCCGCGCTGCGTGACCGAAAACACCATGCGCCGGGGCTTTGCCCCCATCGAGGAAGACGACGACTGGATAGGGTAGCCCCCGCAACCCGCGAAAGAAGGCAATGAAAGACAAGGGCCGCGCACCTCATGGTGCGCGGCCCGTTTTGTTCATGACATTGAAAGAAGAATCGGGGGGGAAGTCCTCCTGTCTTCCCCAAAGCCTTTCAAATGGGGACGCACGCCGCAACCCCGCCTCTTCGCGTAGATACATTGTATTGACAAATAGGTCGCCCCGCTTTAGCCTTTCTGCAAAGGAGGCCGCCATGGCAAGCACCGACATCATCAACCTGCGCGTTCCCCCGGAGCAGAAGGCCATCATCGATCTGGCGGCCGCGCTGGCGGGCAAGAACCGCACGGCCTTCATCCTGGAGCATGCCGTGCGCTCCGCCGAAGCGCTGCTTTTGGAAAAAACGCACTTCCAGCTTTCCACGGCGCAATGGGACGCCTTTCAGGCCGCACTGGATGCGCCGGTCCGTGACAATCCGGCCCTGAAGCGCCTGCTTGCCACGCCCGCGCCGTGGGATGACGGCGAATGAGCGGACGCATTACCGCCCCGGAACCGCTGGCCCCACGGCATGACCTGACGGAATTCTGCAGCGGCGAGCCCGCACTGGATGATTGGCTACGCACAAGAGCGGCCAGGAACGAAGGCAAGGCCACCCGCACCTACGTGACGAGCCTGGTCGAGCGGACAGGGCGGATCGAGCGGACCAGGCGGGTCGTCGGCTTCTATTCGCTGGCGGTGGGCAGCGTGGCCCACGAAATCGCCCCCGGCGGCATCAGGCGGAACATGCCCGACCCCGTACCGGCGATGATCCTGGCCCGCCTTGCCGTTGACCGCGGCATGCAGGGACGGGGCATCGGCAGGGCGCTGGTGCGCGATGCGCTGCTGCGAACCGCCCAGGCTGCGGACATCGCGGGCATCCGGGCCATTCTGGTGCATGCGCTGCACGAACGTGCGGCCGCCTTTTACGCGGGCTGCGGGTTTCAGCCTTCTCCCGTAAGCCCGCTGACGCTGATGCTGCGGATGGAAGAGGTGCGACAATACCTGAGCCCGCGACACGGCGGGTGATGCCGGACGGACTTCTCCCCGTCACACAGCAATGCCCACCAAACAAAAAGCACGGCAACGATTTGCCGTGCTTTTTGCTTCAGGACCATGCAGCGCGCAGCGCTACACTTTCAGCGTGCCTCGGAAATCATCCCACTGCTCGATGCCCATGCGCTCGCACAGGGCGGCCAGTTCGTCCACGAGGCGGAAGGCGAAGTCGGGGCGGATGAAGTTGGCGGTGCCCACCTGCACGGCGTGCGCGCCCACCAGCAGGAATTCCAGCACGTCCTCCGCGCTGGTGATGCCGCCGATGCCGATGACCGGGATGGACACGGCCTTGGCCACCTGCCACACGCAGCGCAGGGCCACGGGCTTGATGGCCGGGCCGGACAGGCCGCCCACCACGTTGGCCAGCAGGGGCTTGCGGGTGTTGATGTCCACGCCCATGCCGGTCAGGGTGTTGATGCACGACAGCACGTCGGCCCCGGCGTCTTCCACGGCGCGGGCCATGTGGGCGATGTCGGTGACGTTGGGCGACAGCTTGACGATCACCGGCTTGCTGCCCGCGCGCAGCTTCACCGCCTCGGTCACCTTGGCGGCCTGGCGCGGATCCTGGCCGAAGATCACCCCGCCCTCCTTCACGTTGGGGCACGAGATGTTCACTTCCAGCGCGGCCACGCCCTCTTCGGCGGCCAGCACCCCGGCCAGTTCGCCGAATTCGCCGGGGTCGCAGGCGTACAGGTTGGCCACGACGGGCACCTCGCGCCACGGCAGCTTCGGCAGGGTGTTGCGCACGAAGTAGTCCGCGCCGTCGTTCTGCAACCCCACGGCGTTCAGCATGCCGCAGGGCGTTTCGGCCACGCGGGGCATGGGGTTGCCCCGGCGCGGGGACAGGGACAGGCCCTTGACCACGATGCCGCCCAGCTTGGCCAGGTCACCGTAGGGGGTGAATTCCACCCCGTACCCGAAGGTGCCCGATGCGGTCATGACCGGGTTGTTCAGGGTCAGCGGGTGCAGCCCGCCGGGAAGGGTAACGTGCATGTCGATCATGATTGTGTCCTGGCCCTGGCCCTAGCGTTCACAAGCCTGCACCGGCGCATCGGCGGCCGTGGGCGGGGCGGCGGTTTCGTCGTCGAAGGTGATCTGTTCCGCCCAGAACACGGGGCCCTGGGTGCAGGTCTGCACGTTGCCGCCCGCCCTGGCCGGGTCGGGCCACCGTTCGGTGGTGCGGCACACGCAGCCCAGGCACGCGCCCACGCCGCAGGCCATGCGCGTTTCCAGCGAAAGCTGGGTGCGCACGCCGTATTCCAGCGCGAACGAGCGCACCGTGCGCAGGAAGGGAGTGGGCCCGCAGGCCAGCACCAGCCCGTTCTGGTCGCGGAACTCGCGCATCCGGCGGCCCATGGTCTCGATGAACCGCGAAAGGTCCTCGGGGCCTTCCTCGTGGTGGCTGTCGGCCATGATCTTTTCGTTGATGCTCTCGAAGGGGTAGCACCCCAGCGGCATGCGGTGGCCGAAGTCCATCCACAGGTTCCACGGCTTGGAGTGGGTGTGGGCATAGCCGATGAACGGCGCGATGCCGATGCCCCCGGCCAGCATCAGGGTGGGGGTGTCCGGCTCCATGGCGAAGGCGTTGCCCAGCGGCCCCCACACGTGCACCACGTCGCCGGTACGCAGTTGGGCAAGGCGCGCGGTGCCGCGCCCCACCACCTGGAAGAAGATGACCAGGTCGCGGGCGCTGATGCGGCAGATGGAGAAGGGCCGCGCCCAGAGCATGTCCAGCGCCCATCCGGCGGGGCGCAGCATGACGAACTGGCCGGGCTTCCAGTCGGCCCACTGGGGGCGTTCCAGGCGCAGGGCGAAGAAGCGGGCCTCGCCGCCGGTCTGTCCGAAGGGAACGAGGTCGAGCACCTTGAGGTCGGTGCAGGCGGGTGTGTTCATGGCGGTGATGGTGTCCTCGAAAAAAATGTGGCCGCGTCGTGTGGCCGCCGGGGCGCGAACGCACCCCGAGACGGGAACCGCGCGTGCCCCCCGTGCATACGGGTGTAGTCGGCGGCGCGGGCCGGGTCAAGCGCTCCGGGGCAGGGCGGCCGGGGGCGGGCGTCCCCAGATGGCGGCGTGACGGCGGCATGACGGGTGGGCGGTCACGCTCCGCCGCCGCGCGCATCCCCGGAAAACCGCGCGGGTCATTGCGGTTGCCATGCGGGCGTTCTATGGTTAGATGCACTGCTCCCCGTGCGGCCACCGCGACGCCATCCGTCCCCGCCGCCACGCACCCCCAGCCAGCCGGTCCGCCCATTTCGCGGCCAGACCACGGCATTGCCGCCCGGCGGGCAGCCCCCACGCATAGTTCATCCCCCGCGGAGAAACATATCCATGTCCAGCAAGCCTTCACGCCCCGCATCCGGCCCAAAGGGCGCCGCCGCCACGGGCAAGCGCCCGGCCGGTCCGAAAAAGCCCGGCAAGCCCGAAACGGGCGACGCCTCCCGCTCGCGCGAGCGTGACGACCGGCAGTCCCGCGCCCCCCGCCCCCCCCGTAAAGACGGCGGCACGCAGGCCGAACGCGAAGACCGCCCCCGTCGCCCGCGTCGTGAAGATGGGCAGGACGCGCCCAAGGGCACCGGCCCGCGCGGCGGCAAGCGGTCCGACGGACAACAGGGCGGACAACCGGGCAAGCAATCCGATAGACGCCCCGGCAAGCGGGACCACGACAACGACTGGTCAACGAACCCTCGTTCCAAGGACCGCCGCGACAGTCGGCAGGACGACCGTTCCGACCGCCGCCCGGCCCGTCCTTCCGGTCCGGCGCGCCCGGCAAACAAGGCCGACGACTTCGTGGACAACCGCGCCCCGGAACGCGAACACCGCCGCGCCCGCCTGACCGAGGCGGAACTGGCGGAACTGCTGCCCCCGGTGGCCGTGGCGTCCGCCGCGTCCACCACATCCGGCGCATCCGGCGCATCGGCCCTTTCCAGCGACGCCCCCTCCACGCCCGCCCAGACGGGCGACGGCCTGCGCACGCCCGAAATCCTCGCCCCGGCGGGCGACATGCAGGCCGCGCTGGCCGCCTTCGCCGCCGGGGCCGACGCGGTGTACCTGGGCCTGAAGCACTTCTCGGCCCGCATGCAGGCGGAAAACTTCTCCACCGGCGAACTGGCCGCGCTCACCGACCTGGCCCACGCCGAAGGCCGCCGCATCTACGTGGCCATGAACTCCATGCTCAAGCCCGGCGACCCGGACGCCGCAGGACGCCTTGTGGCCCGCCTGGCCCGCGACGTGCGGCCCGACGCGCTCATCGTGCAGGATCTCGGCATGCTGGACATCGCCCGGCAGGCCGGGTTCGCGGGCGAACTGCACCTGTCCACCCTGGCCAACGTCACCCACCCCGCCGCGCTCGCCGTGGCGCGCGACCTGGGGGCCAGCCGGGTAATCCTGCCGCGCGAGCTGAACATCGACGAAATCCGCGCCTGCGGGGCCGCCTGCCCCGACGGCCTGGACCTTGAATTCTTCGTGCACGGGGCGCTGTGCTACTGCGTGTCCGGCCGCTGCTACTGGTCCAGCTACATGGGCGGCAAGAGCGGCCTGCGCGGCCGCTGCGTGCAGCCATGCCGCCGGGTGTACCGCCAGAAGGGCCGCGAGGGGCGCTTCTTCTCGTGCCTCGATCTTTCCCTGGACGTGCTGGCCAAGACGCTGCTGTCGGTGCCGCACATGGCCTCGTGGAAGATCGAGGGCCGCAAGAAGGGGCCGCACTACGTGTACTACGCGGTGTCGGCCTACCGGCTGCTGCGCGACAACCCGGACGACCCCAAGGCCCGCAAGCAGGCCGAGGACATTCTGGAAATGGCCCTTGGCCGCCCCGGCACCCACTCCCGGTTCCTGCCCCAGCGCGGCGACGACCCCACCGCCCCCGGCGAGCAGACCAGTTCCGGCCTGCTGGCGGGCAAGATCGGCCAGAACCCCGAGGGCGACATCTTCTTCAAGCCCCGCTTCAACCTGCTGCCGCAGGACCTGCTGCGTATCGGCTACGAGGACGAGTCGTGGCATTCCACCCTGCCGGTGGCGCGCCACGTGCCCAAGGCGGGCACCTTCACCCTGCGCCTGCCGCGCCACAAGACCCCGAAATCGGGCACGCCGGTGTTCCTCATCGACCGCCGCGAGCCGGAACTGACGCGCGAGGTGCGCGCCTGGCAGGCCAGACTGGAACGCCATCGGGGAGCCATGCGCAATGGGGGCCGCGAGGGCGGCGCGGTGGACTTCACCCCGGCATACCCCGCCCCCGGCAAACCCGCCCGGCCGCTGGACGTCATCCTGCGCGGCTCGCTGCCGCACGGCCGCGAGGGCAAGGCCGGGGTGCGCCCCGGCACGGTGATGGGCCTGTGGCTGTCGCCGAAAGCCCTGCGCGAGGTGTCGCGCACGCTGTACCCGCGCATCTCGTGGTGGCTGCCGCCGGTGATCTGGCCTGACGAGGAGGCCCAGTGGGTGCGCATGGCCCGCCAGGCCGCCCGCGACGGGGCGCGCCACTTCGTGCTCAACGCGCCGTGGCAGGTGGCCCTGTTCGGCGAACCGGGAGACGACAAGGCCCGGCGCGACCTGGTGCTGACCGCCGGTCCCTTCTGCAACACCTCCAACCCGGCCGCGCTGGCCGTGCTGCGCCGGTTGGGCTTCGCCGCCGCCATCGTCAGCCCCGAACTGCCCGGAGAGGACATCCTGGCCCTGCCGCGCCAGAGCTGCCTGCCGCTGGGCGTGGTGCTGTCCGGCTACTGGCCCATGGGCGTCACCCGCCATCACCTGGAAGGTCTGAAGCCGGGCGAACCCTTCTCCAGCCCCAAGAACGAGGTGTTCTGGGCCCGCCGCTACGGCCAGAACACCTGGATCTACCCCGGCTGGCCGCTGGACATCGAGGACCGCCGCCCGCAACTGGAGGCCGCCGGATACACCCTGTTCGTGCGCATCGACGAGCACCCGCCGCAGACCGTGCCCGAGCCCCGGCGGACCAGCCCGTTCAACTGGGACATTCCGCTGCTGTAGCGCATCTGTTTTTATTAACAAAACCAGGGCTGTTCACATTGGACAGCCCTGGTTCGATAGCTAGGTGGGGGCCGGTGTTGAGGGGTTAAACCTCGATCAGGATCGGTACCTCGACCTGCGGGATGATGCCTAGTTCGGTTGCGACGGGTGTGTATATGTCGATGTTTTCGTCAGGCGTTCTGAGGGATACAATTAGGCTGTAGCGAGCGATATTGTTGATACGGCCAAGTTGATGGCGTTCACGCCACCAGCCGATTTGAGGGTATACGGCCAGCATGTTGCAGGCTGCCATTTCTGTGGCTATGCCCTGTATTATGTCCGAGTGGATTGAGCCCGTGGCTCTGCTGTTCTTTCCCATCGTCCATCGTGCGCTCCCATGGTCGGGACGTGCATCTGCCTGATCGTCACCTGTGTCGTCATCGGCATTCTCTTCCGCAGTAGCTGCCGCCGAAATTCTTTGGGCGAACATCGCTGTGGTCTCGTTGGGTAGGTTCAAGTCAAAGCGAAGCCCATGCGATGGGTAGCGATAGCGATCCTTCCATCCTATTTCGCCAGGGCTAGGTTCGATGAAATATGACAAGGTGATGCGCAGGGTTACAGGGGTTTCGCCGAGGGTCACGAGGATTTCTGTTGGCCAGGGGAGCGTGAAGATGTGCATTTCGTGTGTCTTGGGGGTACCGTCGACCATGCGAAACGGTTGCAACTCTCTCTCTGCAACGAGAACTAAAGAGTTGTCCATACACCATGCGGCACGAGAGAGAGATGGCACCCCGTAGCCGCAGATGCGTCGGAGTGTAGTTATTTCTGTTTTGCTTCTGTTGGGAGCAAAATTATCGAGCATGGCTGATGTCCACTCTGCAGAATGAATCATCAGAGCTCTGATGGTTTCAGGCCATGCGCCTGGGTATGTGCATTGCAATTTTGCTGCGAACTCAGAGGCAAGCGCAGTTGCAGCGCTCGTTTGATTGAAGTTTGTGAACTGGTTTTCTTGCGGAGTGTGTGTTGTCGTTAAAAGAGACAAACAGTCTGATTCCGTGCAGGTTGTGCGTCGGTCGCCATTTTCGACGACGGCCAAGTTTCCGCCCTCCATTACAATGTCAGGCTTGTATGGCCATTTTCTGCCCCAGGGACTAGACGTCGCAGAGAAGGGGGAAAGGTTTCCTTGGGCGGCAAGGGGAATGTAGCCTCTCAAGTCAGGGTCGGTGATGTTTACCATTTCGGTATATGCACCCACCGTTACTGCATTCCACGCTTGAGCTGGCTCCGGGATCGGCGTGCTGAGGCTTGCAGATGGGTAGTCATGCAAGATGCTTGGATCGACGTTGCCAGCCGATATGACGAATAGGCGTTTTTGTTGATCAAAGAAGCCGGATGCCAATTGGTCAATGGCGCCAGACCATGACGTTGGTGATCCCCCCTTGAACGGGCCGGGTGCCGTTACTGGCATGCAGAACGTCCTTGTGCGTTCTGGTGATGCGCTTTCAACAGCAGTTACGCCGAGCTTTGTAATGAACCCGTAGAGTTGATAGGGATTTCCTCCGGTGCGTGGGAGTATCTTGCATGATTCAAGCTGATGGTTGACCTCCACGGGGGCTGCAGAGGCTAGGGCATCTGCGAGATTTCCGTATGCTGCTATGCCCGCCATTTGTGACCCATGACCGTTGTGGTCGTCTGTTCCCCAGTCTGCTAAAGCAGTATGAAGATTTTCATCGGGAAGGACAGGGGCTAGGAGTGGGTGTTTTGCGTTGATGCCGGTATCGAGGATGCAGACAAAGATATCAGAGTTGGTAAAGGTTGTGTTTTCAAGAAGTGATTCCGCCCACTCTTGTTGGTCAAAGTTTTCCAATTCTGTAAAGAACTGTGCAGACTCTCTTGAAAATCTGAATTCTGCAATATGTGGGCATGAGAGAAGTAAGTCCTGAAGGTCTGACTTGTTGACTTTACATAATGTGACGGTTCGCTCGGGGAAATTGAGCATACCAGGCATGCATTCGATATTAAGAATTGTCGTTGCGTTGCGAAGTTGCGCATCGCTCACTCCAGGGTCACCGCCTTGGAGCCATATTTCGCACCACTTCTTTTCATCTCCGGGCATATGATTTTCATCGTCTGTCCAGAAAGACTCGACAATAGCTGTCCGTATTCCGTTGATACTCTCGACGAGTTTTTTGTTTTTTGGTGATTCTCTGTCAATTGTTTCTGCGTAGTTGCGTAGCTTTGTAGCTATCGTTGCGCGCGATGCGAGGGGAATAAATATTGTTGCGTATGTAATGGGCTCTCCAGTAGGCCCCGTGGCAGTCCTGATGTTGAGTAGGCGAGTATTGCTTTTAAGAGACTCTAGGCTGCCGTACGCAAGTTCGCAGCCAGGCTCGCTGGAGACCTCAAGGTATATTCCGTCGCGAGCAGGTAAAGAAAGCGCGCTCCGCTGTGCTAGCTGGAGCGCTTGTTCCGCCCATGCGACATCAAAACTGTTGATTATTCGCTGTATGTGGGCAGGGCGGTCGTCTATGTTTGCTTGTCGTGGGGTTATTGGGACTCCGCGTCCTGTATAGGGGAGGATTCTGTTTCTTCCTTGGAAAAAAATCAAAGGATGTTGCGGCATGTTGCTCTCATTATTTGTAGGCGTTTAATCTGTAGTTGATTGAAGAAATGAGCGTGCTTGTGTCCAGTTCCGCCTTGTCGTTGATAATGGTATCTTTTATCGCGTCGTCGCACGATTGGACTATTTCTGCATGGCTTAACCCTATAGCTTTATCTAATATGGTTCTGTTGTCGAATTCGCTTTTCCAGTAGCGACCGAGCCTATTTCTCAGGAGAGAAATAATGCTGCTCTCGTCAGGCTTTTCGAAATGTAACACGTCGTCAAAGCGGCGGAAGAGTGCGGTGTCCAGTATGCGTGATGTGTTGGTCGCTGCAACAATGAGGCTAAGCGAATCGTCTTGCTCCAGAAGCTGTAAGAAGCTGTTCAGGACTCTGCGCATCTCACCGACATCGTTATCTCGTCCGCGATCTGCTCCAATGGCATCGAACTCGTCGAACAGGTAGACGCCACGATGGTCAGCGATGCACTCGAAAATTTGGCGGAGCTTCGCGCTCGTTTCACCCATGTATTTTGTTACGAGGCGGTCCATCATGACCGTATACAGGGGCATGTGGAGCTCGCCAGCAAGGACTCTTGCGGTCATGGTTTTCCCCGTACCAGGGGGGCCTGCAAGTAGAATCTTGCGACGAGGCGACAGTCCATGGCCTCTAAGTTTTGCTTGCTGTCGATTTTCGAGCAGAACTCTTTTTATGCAGCTTTTAGTCTGGTCGGGTAGAACGAGTTGCGCAAGGCGTTCGTCGGGCTTGGACGCAAGGGCCAGTTCCGAGAGTTCGGCGCTGTGCTTGAAGTGGACGACATTGGTAGTTGATGTGGCGGGCTGCTTTTTGATTCCATCAATAAGCATTTGCAGTTCTGCGGCCACTGCAGTGTGTCCAAGCTTCTTTTCGTGGGATGCAAGTTGCAATGCAGTGTTTATGAAGCGTTCTTTGTCATTGTCCTTGTAAGAACGTATGAGCGCGGTGATTTGCGAAGCGGTGGCCATGGCTATCTCCCAATTATGATTCCATCGACCATCACATGTCTAGCCGTAACGAAAGCGGGATGGAACGTCGATTTTTTCCTCTCTTGACATTACCACCCTAAATGGGCAAGAGCCGCCTGCCCTATCGCTATGACATGCGGGTCGGTATAGTCAATCTGTTTGCAATTATTCTTTGTCGGCGAGCGGGGTACGAGCAGGCCTCTGGTCGCACCTCCCGCTCTGTCCTCGTTCGTAACCAAGCACGGGCGCATGCTGGCTGGGGCTGTGTCCGCACTTGGCAGCCAGTCTGCGTTGACCGGCGAAGGCCCCCAGCAGTGACAAAAGACGCCCCCTCCGGCAGGTAGGGGGCGTCCTGTTTCGCGCGTCCGGACTTCAGGCGGACCCGTGGGCGCGTGGCGGTCGAACGGAGAGAGCGTCAGGGGGCCAGCGTGGGGCCGAGCCCCATGGCCACGCCCAGCACCAGGCCCATCAACACGGCCAGGGCCAGGCGCACCAGCACGGGCGGGCGCCTGCCGGGGCGGGGCTGGATGATGGCGAAGGCGAACATGGCGTGCTCCCATGGCGCGCGGGTGGATGGAGCGGGCGGCCGGGAACATCCCGAACCGCCTGTCGTGCTCCACCTGTCCGTATGGCACCAACCGGCCAGAAGGCCGCGTCCATGGTCTGGACGCTACGGCGTGCCCAATGATATGTCCAATTCGAATTTTCTCGCCAATCAATATGCAAAGGATATCAATCATGGAACTGCGCCAGCTGCGCTACTTCCTGGCCGTGACGGAAGAACTGCACTTCGGGCGGGCCGCCCGGCGCATGCACGTCTCGCAGCCGCCGCTCAGCCAGCAGATCCAGGCGCTGGAAGAGGAACTGGGGGTGCGCCTGTTCGACCGCACCAGCCGGACGGTACGGACCACCCCGGCGGGCGAGGCCCTGCGCGACGACGTGCGCGACCTGCTGGCCGGGCTGGACGCGGCGGTGGAACGGGCGCGCGGCACGGCGCGGGGCGAGCGGGGGCGGCTGCGGCTGGGCTTCGTGGTCAGCGCGGCGGCCACGCGCTTTCCACGGGCGGTGGCCGCCTACCGGGCGCGCTGCCCCGGCGTGCGGCTGGAACTGCGCGAAATGGGCACCCTGCTGCAACTGCGGCGCATCGAGTCCGGCGAACTGGACGTGGGCCTGCTGCGTAACCTGGACGGGCTGCCGGACGGCTTCGACCATGCGCCGTTCCTGCACGAGCCGCAGGTGGTGGCCCTGCCCGCGCGTCATCCGCTGGCGGCGCGCACGACGGTGCCCCTGTCCGCGCTGGCCGGGGTGCCGCTGATCCTCTATCCGCGCCGGGTGTTCCCGGCGGCGTACGACGCCGTCATTGCCGCATGCCGCGCGGCGAGCTTCTCGCCCGAGGTGGCGCAGGAGGCGGTGGGACTGAACACCCAGCGCGCCCTGGTGGCCGCGGGGGTGGGCGCGGCCATCGTGCCCGCCTCCGCCCGCAGCGAGCCGCGCGAAGGGGTGGTGTACCGCGACGTGGAGCACACCGCCCATGTTCCGGGAGGTACGCCAGGCCTCCCGGACATCCGGTTGGACCTGGTGTGGCGCGCCGGGCGCGACGACTCCCTGCTGCGCGGCTTTCTGGACGTGGTGGGGGGCTTCAGCGGGGATGGGAGCGGAGACATGCCCGACGGCGATGCTCCGTCGCGCCGTGAAGAAATATCCATAGAGGACACGGAAAACGAAGACCCGGCGGACTAGGGCCGCGCGCGGCCCTCGCGGGGCGGATTACCCGCCCAGCCAGAGCACCAGCGGCGGGCAAAAGGTCACCAGCAGCAGGTCGATGATCAGCACCACCAGCATGGGCACGATGGCCCGGCTGATGGCCGACAGCGGAATGCGCGCGATGGAGCATGACACCACCAGGCACACCCCCAGCGGCGGGGTGAGCATGCCGATGGCCAGGTTCACCACCACGATGACCCCCAGGTGCACCAGGTCGATGCCCAGCGCGGGCAGCAGGGGCACCAGCACCGGCACGAAAAGCAGGATGGCGGCGGTGGTTTCCAGAAAGGTGCCCACCACCAGCAGCAGCAGGTTCACCAGCAGCAACAGCGCCACCCGGTCGCCGGACAGGGAGAGCATCCACGACGCGATGGACTGGGGCAGCCGTTCCAGCGCCATCACCCACCCGAACAGCGAGGCGGCGGCGATGATCAGCATGACCACCGACGAGGTCACCCCCGCGCACCGGGCCAGGCGCGGCAGGTCGCGCCAGCGCAGCTCGCGGTGGGCGTACAGGCCCACGGGCAGGGCGTAGGCCACGGCCATGGCCGCCGATTCGGTGGCGGTGGCCACCCCGCCGATGATGGATCCCAAGATGATGGCGGGCGCGCCCAGCGCCCACGCGCCGGAGCGGATGGCGGGCCACAGAGCCCGCGCGTCGAAGCGCCGCTCCGGCACCCGGCCCGAGCGACGCGCCTCCACCACGCACAGGGCCACCAGCGACGCGCCCATGAGCAGCCCCGGCAGTACCCCGCCCGCGAACAGCCGCCCGATGGAGGCCCCGGTCAGCGCGCCGAACACGATCATGGGGATGCTGGGCGGAATGATCACCCCGATGCACCCCCCGGCGGCCTGCACCGCGCCCGCCAGCGGGGCCGGGTAGCCGCGCCGGATCATGGCCGGGATGAGGATGGACCCCACGGCCGCCGTGTCGGCGGCGGCGGAACCGGACACCCCGGCGAAGAACATGGCCGACACCACGGAAACCGCCGCCAGTCCGCCCGGCAGGTGGCCCACCAGGGCATCGGCCAGGGTCACGATGCGCCGCGAGATGCCCCCGGCGGACATCAGTTCCCCGGCCAGCATGAACAGCGGCACGGCCAGCAGCGGAAAGGAATCCGCCCCGGCGTACAGCCGCTGCACGGCCAGCATGGGCTCCAGCCCGGCGGGCATGGACAGCCCCTTGGCCAGCACGGCGGCAAAGGCGGCACCGCCCAGGGCCACGGCCACCGGCGCATTGAGCGCGAACAGCAGCACCATGCCGCCGAACAGGATCAGGCCCACCATGTCAGCAGCCCTCCCGCGCGGGGGCATCCGGCGGCGGCGATGGAGCCGGCGCGGTGGAGGAACCGGTGTCCCGGCCATCTCCGTCGCCCGCGTCCGCTCCGGGCCACAGGTGGGCCAGCAGGTCCGCCACTCCGTGCAGGGTCAGCAGCCCGCCGCCCACGGGCACGGCCACGAAGACCACGGCCCGCGACACGCCAAGGGCCGCCGTCTGCTGCGGCAGCAGGAACAGGGTGAATCGCGCGCCGTGCCAGGCCACGGCCGCGAAAAAGGCCACGCACACGCACAGCACCAGCAGCCGCGCCCGCCATGCCCACTCCGGGGAAAAACGCGCCACCAGCGCGTCCATGCCGATGTGCGCCCGGCCGCGCCAAGCCACCGACGCGCCGACGAAGGTCAGTTGCACCAGCAGGGCGCGGCCCAATTCCTCGGACCAGAACAGCGAATGGTTGAACGCGTAGCGAAAGACCACCTGCACGGCGAGCAGCCCGGCCATGGCCAGGGTGGTTCCGGCCAGCCAGACGCGGGCCACGGCGTCGCAACGCGCGGCCACGGCCAGCAGCGCCTGCGCCACGGCAGGGCCGGGACCCCGCCCGCCCGCGCCGTTGCCCCCGGTTTCGTTCCCCCCTGTCCCGTTGCCCCCAGGCCCGTTGCCCGAGGTCACGGGCGTGGTCACGGACTCGGGCGTGGGCGGTGCGGACATTGGTTCGGCCGTCATGCCCGGCCCCTAGCGCCCCACCGCCGCCAGCACGCGGGCCAGCATGTCGCGGGTGCGCGGTTCGGCAAACAGGGGGCTTTGGCGCAGCGCGTCGGCGCGGGCGCGGAACGAGGCCAGGTCCGGCGCGTCCACCACCTGCATGCCCGCCTCGCGCAGGCGGCGCAGGTAGTCGGCGTCCTTCTCGCGGTTGTACGCCCGCTGGTACGCGGCGGCGTCGGCCATGCTCTGCATGACCAGCGCGCGGTCCGCCTGGGGCAGCCCGTTGAACCAGGCCAGGTTGGCCAGGTCCGCGTGGGCGGAATAGACGTGCCCGGTCAGCGAAAGATGCCGCTGCACCTCGGGCATGCGGTATTCCGCCATGACCCACAGGGGGTTCTCCTGCCCGTCGATGGTGCCCTGCTGCAATTCCGCATAGACGGGCCAGCCCATGGGCGTGGGGTTGGCGCCCAGGGCGCGCCACAGTTCGCGGTGCAGGGTCGATTCCAGCACGCGGATCTTCAGGCCGCGCACGTCGTCCACGATGCGCACCGGGCGCACGTTGTTGGTCAGGTGGCGGAAGCCGTTCTCGGAAAAGTGCAGCCCTTTCAGGCCCACCCGCTCCAGCGCATCGAGCAGCGCCCTTCCCACCGGCCCGTCCAGCACGCGGTCGGCCTCGGCCGCGTCGCGGAACAGGAAGGGATAGTCCAGCACCTTCACCTCGGGCACGAACGGGTCGAGCACGCCCAGGGTGATGATGGCCAGTTGCACGCCGCCCAGTTGCAGCTGTTGCAGGATTTCGGTCTCGGTGCCCAGGGTGCCGGAATGGTGCACCACCACCCGGTACGCCCCGTGCGAGCGCTCTTCCAGCAACTGGCGGAACCGTTCGGCGCAGACGTGCTGGGCCGAGCCGGGCGTGGTCACCACGGCCAGGGTCAGTTCGATGGCGGCCCCGGCAGAGCGGGCGGTGCGGGACGTTCCGGGCAGGATGGCCGTCAGGCAGGCCACGGCCAGGGCCACCGCAAGGACATGGCGCAGGACGCGCCCCCGGCGGAAGCAGGCCAGGGCGGACGGCAACGGACGGATGGAGCGGAAAAGGCGGTGCATGGCGGTCCTCACCGGATGGCGGAAAGGAAACATGATGGCCGGGACAAGGCAGGACAGGACCGGACACCATCAGAAACCCTGCGGAAAGCGCACGATGACGGAACGCGAACCCCTTGCCATCACAGGTTGAAATACCGGTAGCCGCATGATAAGCATGCGATATCGGGGTTTCGACAGAACCTGGGCATCCGCCGGGCAGCGCCGTGGACGCGGCATCTCCCGGACCGGCGGCGGGCGCGCACCATAGCCGCTTGGGCGGCGGGGTTCAACCCCCGTTGCGCTCCGCTGGCCGCCTGGCCGTCGGGCAGGATTTTCCGAACGGATTCAGCCTACCACACAACGCCGCAACGCGCACCCGCAACTGCCGCCGCCCGGCACGCCATCGCACCATCCGAGACACACCAAAGGATTTCCCATGACCGAAGGCAACCTCACCCACCGCGACCTCGCCCGCATGCTGGGCGTCTCCGAAACCACGGTCAAGAGCTACCGCCGCAAGTTCCCGGACTGCATCCCGGTGGCCAGCCAGGGCAAGCCCATCCGTTTCACGGCCGAGGCGGCGGCGGTGTCCCTGCGCATCCGCGACCTGTTCGAGATGGGCATGTCGGTGGAAGAGGTGCGCGCCCGCCTGGCCGCCGAATTCGCGTGGATATCGCCGCAGGCCCCGTCAAGGGACGCCAGGGATGCCCGGGACGCCAGGGACGGCGCGGAAGACGCCGCCCCCCCCGCGCCGCCGCAGCCCGCGCGCGTGGAACTGCCGCAGGACTTCACCCTGGCCGTGAGCAACCTGGCCAAGAGCATGGTGGGGCTTACCCAGCAGCAGAACGCCATCCTGAAGCGGGTGCAGCACATCGAAACACTGGTGGGCGGACTGGCCCCCGCCGACGGTGCCCAAACCGGCCAGATCGGCCAGACCGGCGCAGTCGGCCGCCCCGCCTGGCTGGACGAGGCACAGGCCCTGGCCGCCCGGTTCGAAGCCCTGCTGGGTGCCGTGGCGGGCGACGCCGGGCAGGCCGCACCCGCGCCCGTGGGCGCTCCCCACTCCACGGCCCCCACTGCGCCCACCCCCACCCAGCCCGAGGCCCCCGCCGTATCCGCGCCCGCCGCTTCCGCAGGCGAGATCGACGGGGACGACGCGGCCACTTCCGCCAAGCTCCCCCACACCGCCACCTCCGGCGGCCGGGTGGTGCCCTTCCCCGGCGGCATGGCCGCCCCGGCGTCCGGCGCGTCCGGCGCTCCGGGCGCGCCCGACATGCCCGAGGCCGCCTTTCCCGCCCCGCAGGACCCCCCGCGCCACCTGCTGGCCCTGCCGCTGGTGGTGCAGTCGCCCCAGGGCGAATTCCTGGGCGTGGCCGGGCGGGCGCGCGGCCGCTTCTGCATCAACGACCTGAAAGCCATGCTGGCCTTCGCCTTCCAGCCTCCGGACCACTACGCCCTGCGCAGCGAACCGGCCGAAGACGGCGGATGGTGGCTGACCCTGGAACAGCCCCAGGCCGCCGAACCATACGACGTGGTCCTGCTGGTGGACGAATCGGTCACCCCGCGCGGCAACCAGGTGACCGTGGTGCGCCGTTACGTGGCCAACGGCGTGGAAAGCCACCCCACGGAGATTTACGGGTTCCTGCGCGCGGTGCAGGGCTAGGGGCTGCCGCCGTTGCAACATCCATGCGGGCAAGGCGCACGGGCGGCGCGGCGGGATATCGCGCACGCGGCCGAACACCCGCCCCCGCGCGGGCCGACACACGTTCGACGAATTGTAACATCCACGTGACGGACGCGACACGAACCGGCGCGAGACAAGGATGATGAAACAGTACTCCCTGCGCAAACGGCTCGTCGTGGGCACCTGGCTGCTGCTGATCGTGGCGCTGCTGCCGCCCTATCTCTATTTCGACAAGACCCTGCGCCGCGACGTGCTGCTGGAGGCCAAGGCCCGCGCCGCCGAGGACGTGGACACCACCTACTGGCTGCTGCGCGAGCACCCCCCCTTCCCCTCGTACCGGCATCTCAACGGCTGGGTCACGGAGCTCTCGCGCCGCACGGGCACCCGCATCACCTACATCGTGGACGGCCACGTCACGGCCGACTCCGACGTGCCCTACGAGCGCCTGTCCACGCTGGAGGACCACGCCAACCGGCCGGAGGTGGTGGAGGCCCGGTCCGGCACGCTGGGCACCGACGTGCGCTTCAGCGCCACCCTGGGCAAGGACCTGATCTACGCCGCCCGCAAGGTGGACGGCATCGCCGGGCTGGACCCCGGCACCCTGCGCCTGGCCCTGCCGCTGTCCGTGGTGCACGACCGGCTGGACCGCATGGAAAAGGGGCTGGTGTGGGCCTTCCTGTTCTCGCTGCTGGCCAGCGGCGCGCTGGGCCTGCTGGTCACCCGGCCGCTGTTGCGCGGCATGGAGACCATGGCCATGGCCGCGCAGGCCATCGGGCAGGGCGAGTTCGGCCGGCGCATCCGCGACATACCCGGCCGCGAGCTGCGGCCGCTGGCCCACGCCATCAACGGCATGGCCCACAACATCGAGCAGCACCTGCACCAGCTCAACGAGCAGAAGGGGCGGCTGGAGGCCGTGTTCAACGGCATGCACGAAGGGGTCATGGTGCTGGACGCCACCGGGCGCATCGATTCCATGAACCGCGCGCTCACCGCCATGTTCACGGGCATCGGCAACAAGCTGGGGGCCACCCCGCTGGAGGCCACCATGAAGCCCGAACTGCAACGCCTGGTGGACGAAATGCTGGTGTCGCCCGACCCGCGCGGCGCCAGCATGCAGACCGACCTGGGCGAGGGGCGCGCCTTCGAGATTTCGCTGGTGCCCTTCCGCGACGCCTCGGGCCAGCGCATGGTGCTGGTGTTCCACGACATCAGCGAGCGCGAAAAGCTGGAGCACATCCGCCGCGACTTCGTGGCCAACGTCTCGCACGAGCTCAAGACCCCGCTCACCAGCATCAAGGGCTACGCCGAAACGCTGCTGGAAGGGCCGCCCGCCTCGCCCGGCCAGATGTCCGCCTTCCTGCGCACCATCCTCAAGAACGCCAACCACATGACCAAGATGGTCAACAGCCTGCTGGTGCTGGCCCGCTCGGAGCACAAGGGCGACAAGGTGGCCCTGACCGGCGTGGACGCCGCCGAGGTGTTGCGCCAGACCCTGCGCGAACTGGAGCCGGTGGCCGCGCGCAAGGAGATCGTGCTGGAAAACGGCGTGGGAGCCACCCCGCTGCCGGTGCTGGCCGACCGCGACGGGCTGGTGGAGGTGTTCCGCAACCTGCTGGACAACGCCATCAAGTACAGCCCGCCGCGCACGCGGGTGGGGGTTTCCGCCACCGCCGCCGACGGCCGGGTGACCCTGTGCGTGAGCGACCAGGGGCCGGGCATTCCGGAAAAGAGCCGCGAACGCATCTTCGAGCGGTTCTACCGGCTGGACCGCGACGGCGACGGCGCCAAGAACGGCAGCGCGGGCCTGGGCCTCGCCATCTGCCGCCGCATCGTCATGAGCCACGGCGGCGACATCTGGGTGGAAAGCCCGCTGGATGCCGCCACCCGCACCGGGGCCGCGTTCTTCGTCATGCTGTTCGCGCCCCGCCCCGACGATGCCGAGGACGCCGAGGACGCCGAGGGCGAGGAACCGGACGGCCATGCCCCGTACGACGACGGCGTGGCCGAAGACGCGTCCATGGCTGCCATGGACGCCGCGCCGGAAGGCGGGCCGTCCTCGGGTACCGCTACGCCGGATACCGCCGCCGCGCCCGCCAACACGCCCGATGATCCCGATGCACCGGAAGAGTCCGACGGGCGGGACACGGAGCGGGACACGGACGGACCGTCCGGGCCACCGCGCACGGCGTGACGGACAGCCCGCCGCGCCGCCAGATGGCGGAACGGCCCGTCACCCCCCACCCGCTGCCGGGCGGCCACGCCTCCAGACGCAACGAGCCCGCCACTGCCGCGCGGGGCGCGGAAACGACGGGCAAGGCAGGCAAGACCGGGGAAGCCGCACCATCCGTCCGGCATGCGGAACGGGGTGGCGGCGGGGGACGGAGGCTACTTCATGCGGTAGGTGATGCGGCCGCGCGTCAGGTCGTACGGCGAAAGTTCCACCTTCACGCGGTCGCCGGGCAGGATGCGGATGTAGAACTTGCGCATCTTGCCGGAGATGTGGGCCAGCACTTCGTGGCCGTTCTCGAGCTCCACGCGGAACATCGCGTTGGGCAGGGCTTCCTGCACCACGCCGTCAACCTCGATGGCATCTTCCTTTGCCATGGTTCCTCCGTCTCGTTCTCGCGAACCCCGTGCGAGCGGGGCAAATCAACTGCACCGCCATTTCACATAACGCCGGTTTTGTCAACAAAACCGCGCCGCACAAGGGTTCGCGGCCCCTTCCCCGCAGCGGAGCCGGACGGAACGATCACGTGGCCGAGGGGGGGCCGCTCCCGCCATTCCCGGCGGAGAAACGGCGCGTCATGCAGACGAGGGCAGACGAGGGCAGACGAGGGCAGACGAGGGCGGACGAAGACGGATGGCGGCGGCTGACGGGCGGCGGACCAGCGCCCTCCTACCGGGCTGCGGAGCCCTCCGCCGCGCCACGGTTGCGCAGCAGCAGCCACAGCCCCACGCCGAACAGCGGCAGGCACAGCACCTGGCCCATGGTCAGCCAGCCGAAGGCCAGGTAGCCCAGTTGCGGGTCGGGCTCGCGCACGAATTCCACGGCAAAGCGGAACACCGCGTACAGCACGCCGAACAGGCCGGACACCGCGCCCACCGGCCGTTTGCGGCCGGAGAACCACCACACCGCCGCGAACAGCGCCACGCCTTCCAGCGCGGCTTCGTACAATTGCGAGGGATGCCGGGGAAAGGGGCCGCCGTCGGGGAACTCCATGGCCCACGGCAGCGTGGTGGGCGCGCCCCACAACTCACCGTTGATGAAGTTGCCGATGCGGCCGAAGAACAGCCCCGGCGGAATCAGCGGCGCCACGAAGTCCACCACGGACATGAATTCGCGCCCGGTGCGCCGGGCGTACATCCACACCGCGAACAGCACGCCCAGCAGGCCGCCGTGGAAGGACATGCCCCCGTGCCAGATCTGGAAGATGGCGGCGGGCTGGCTGACGTAATAGGCCAGGTCGTAGAACAGGATGTAGCCCAGCCGTCCCCCCAGCACCACGCCGAAGATGGCCCAGGTGACCATGTCGTCCACGTCCTGCGGCTGCCAGCCGCTGCCGGGCCGGGCGGCGCGGCGGCGGCCCAGCCACCACCCGGAGACGAAGCCGAACAGGTACATCAGCCCGTACCAGCGGAACTGCAACGGGCCGATGGAGATGGCCACGGGATCCATGCGGGGGAATGCGAGCATCGGGGCTCCGGAACTGCTTGTGGTTGCGGAAGAGGCTGGCGCGGCGCGCGCAAGGGCGAAACACCCGAGGCTGTGGTACGACCAGCGCCCGCATCCGTCAATGCCGGGGCGCGTGCGGCACATGGCCGGGACCGGGCAAACCGGCGGGCAGCGGCGCCGGAGAACACCGGACGCCCGGCCGGAAAGCGCACGAACCCGGCCCTTCCGCGCCGATTTCACACAAGGCTGTTGACAACCTGGGGGGTTTCGGGCAAGAACCTACTTCCGCTTGGGGCTGTAGCTCAGTTGGGAGAGCGCTTGAATGGCATTCAAGAGGTCAGGAGTTCAATTCTCCTCAGCTCCACCAGAATTTCGCAGGGGTTATCCGAAAGGGTAACCCCTGCGCCTTTTCGCGTTTCCACAGGGAGGCGACATGGCACCCACCGTCTGGTTCACCTACTTCCTGCTCATGACGGCCATCGCGTACACGCCGGGGCCCATGACCATGTTCTCCATGTCCACCAGCGTGCGCAACGGCTTCGCGCGGACCGTGCCCGCCATCCTGGGCGGCTCGTGCGCCTACTGCGCGCAGATGGTGGTGGTGTATTTCGGACTGGGGGCCATCGTGCAGGGCTCGGTGACGGTGTTCAACTGCATCAAGTGGGTGGGCGTGGCCTACCTGGTGGCGCTGGCCCTGAAGAACTGGCGCGCCGCGCCCATGGCCGGGGACGACGGGGACGCCCGCCCGGCCCCCACGCCGCGCAGACAGTTCTGCCTGGGCTTCGCCACGGGCATGTCCAACCCCAAGTCCATCCTGGTGTTCACCGTGCTCTTTCCGCAGTTCATCGAGCCCACCCACTACACCGCGCACTTCTGCATCCTGGCGGCCAGCTTCTTCGTCATCCAGGGCAGCAGCGCGGTGACTTACGCCCTGTTCGGGGCGCGGGTGTTCCGCTGGCTGCGGCGCCGGTCGCTGGAACACGTCCAGCACAAGGCCACGGCCGCCATCCTGTTCGGCGCGGCGGGCATGCTGGCGGTCAGCAGGCGCTAGGGCGGGGCTCGCACGCTCCCGTGGCGGGCAATCCGTCACCCATCCCCGGCCTGCTGCGGGATACACGCCCCGCCCCCACGTCATTGCCGTGCTGCCGCCGCGCATTCCTCCAGCATCGCCTCCCAGGCACCCACGGTGCGGGCCATGGAAAAATCCTCGGCCCGTGCCCGCCCGGCGGCGGCACGGGCGGCGATGTCGGCGGCATCCGGCCCAGCCGCCTCGCCCAGCAGGGGGTGCAGGGCGTCCGCCAACGCCACGGAGTCGCCCACGGGCACCAGCGTCCCGAACGCACCGCCCTCCAACACCTCGAAAGGGCCGCTGGGGCAGCCGGTGGACACCACGGGCAGGCCCAGCGCCAATGCCTCCACGAGCACCAGCGAAAACCCCTCGAACGCCGAACTCACGCCCAACGCCCGGGCATGGCGCATCAGCGGCCACGGATTCAGAAAACCCGGCAGCAGCGTGGAGTCCGCCACACCCAGCCTTCGCGCCTCAGCCTCCAGGAACGGGCGCTCCGGTCCTTCCCCGGCGATGCACAGGATCTGCCGTCCGCCGCGCTGCCGCAGCAACGCGTGCGCCGCAATGAGCACCTGAAAGGCCTTCTGCTCCACCAGCCGTCCCACCCCCAGCAGCACGGGGCCGCGAAAATGCGAAGCCAACGCCTCGGGCAAGGCTTCTTCGGCACCGCGCCGTATCCGGTCGAGGTCCACAGGGTTCCACATCACGCGCAGGATGTCCTTGCTCTTCGGCAGCAGCGCGGCCGTGGACGCCCGCAGCCCATCGCTGACGCAGGCCAGCCTGCGGCACCGCGACGCGGCCAGGCCCAGCAGGGCGGTGTATAGGCGACCGTAAGCCCTGCCGCGTTGATTCAGGTAGCCGGGGATATCCTTGTGCAGCCAGCCCACGGCGCGCCCGCGCGGGGCCAGCAGCGCGGCGGCCAGCAGGCTTTGCAGTTCCAGCGTGCCCACCACCACGTCGCTGCGCAGGCAATCCTGCCGGATGCGCACAAGGTTGCGCAGGGCCGCTCCCGCCGAAGGGGCATCGGGCATCAGCAGCGGCACGCCGACGGGCACCTCGGCCGCGAGACCGGGCAGATGGCGCAGGCAGGCCACGGTGGGGGCGAAGCGACGGCGATCCAACTGGCGCGCCAGCAGCAGGGCAAGTTGCTCGGCTCCGCCGCCATGGCTGTGCATGAGCAACTGGCAGCGGATCACGGCGATGTCCCTTCCGTGCGTGCCGTTTTCACGCCCCCGCGGGATGCACCCCTGGCCAGCGCCAGCATGCAGTAGAACGGCAGGGCGATCAGGGGATTGCGGATGTCGAAGGAGCCCAGCGAGGCCACCAGCAGCATGACCAGCCAGGGTCCGCAGAACGCACTGGCGAACGACAACGCGGCGGAATCGGGCGCCTGGTCGCGCAGGTGCCGCAACCGGCGCCAGAGCAGGCACAGACCGACCCATGCGGCCAGCACCAGGGGAACGCCGTATTCCGCCAGCAGTTCCGGCAGGGCGGACAGGATGGGCAGCTTGCCCCACGCCAGCCACGTGGACAGTTCCTTGTCTTTTTTCGCGGCCGCCTGGTAGCTCTCGCGTTCGAGCACGTAGGGAGAGGACCAGCCACGCCCCACTCCCACGACGGGGTGGTCCGTCGCCGTCCGCAGCAACTCCCGGCCCAGAACATACCGGGGCAGGCGGTCCACGTTGGTCAGCACCATCCGTTCCACCAGGATCCTCGAATACTTCGGCATGCGCGGCACGGCCACCGCGATGGCGACGGCGCACGCCAGCGTCGCGCACAGCACGGCCACGCCAAGACGCCGATGCCTTTGGAACAGCACGGCGGCAAGCAGGCCCATGACCGCCAGCGCCAGCACCATGCCCGTACTGGTCAGGGCCAGCACCATCAGCACGGCGGCGGATACCACCACAGCCAACCCGATCCGCCGCACGCCACGGTGCTCCGCTCCGCCAAGGCCCATCAGCCCGAACCCGAGCGGCACGAAGAACACCCCCAGCATGACCGCCAGCGCCGAAGCCTCTTCGAACACGCCGTTGATGCGCCGGATGGTCAGCGTGTAGCTGCCCTTGCCGTAGAAATCGTGGACGGCTTCTCCCCAGCGCGATTCAAGCACGGCGGCAATGTGCCGCAACATGTCGCCGTACCAGGCCATCCCCTCCGGCGTTGCCAGGCCGAACCCCACGCCGTAGGCATACACGCCTTGCAACAGGCACAGCACGCACAGCGCGACGAATCCGGCAATACCCCCGCGCACCACGTTGCGACGGCTGGTGGAGTGCTCCATCAGCAGGTGGCACAGTTCCATGAAAAACACGATGAACGGCAGTTGCATCGCCAGCTTGCCAAGCGAAACAGCCACAGACCGCCAGGCAGGCATACCCTCCACGGGAAAGCTCAAGGCGCTGTTCCACACCGCCACGGCCTGCACCGCCATCACCAGCATCACCCACGGCAGCAGTGGCGCCATCCGCGCCCATGCCCGGCGCGGGCTCCACAGCCCGCGGACCCAGGCCCAGCACAGCATGGGCAGCGCCACGTAGAACAGCAGATGCTGCATATTGTAATTGGGAATGAACGTAAAAATCCAGCGCTGCCAGAGCGCAACGGGGATGAGCAAGAGGGCGAACAGGGAAAGGGGAGACGTCATGGCTTTGCCCCACGGCGCCTTCCCGTCATGATGAAGCACAGCAGCTCCCGAAGGTATGGCAGGACGTTACGTAGATTCTCCTGGCGGCGGTGCCCGTGCCACACCGAATCGATGCACACGAGGCAGGCCGGATAGTACACGCAGTGCAGGAACACCAGCTTGGCGTACACGGGCAGGAATTCCCGGAACACCCCGCGCCCCCCGAGAAAGGCGCGCATGTCCGCAAGGCTGTCCATGGCGTCGCAACGCAACATGACATCCGACGAAACACTGTGGTCACGCCGGATGTAGGTATAGACCACCTCGGGGCAGAGCGCCACGCGCGGTCCGCAGCCCAGCGCCTTGTACACGAACACCCCGTCCTCGAACATCCTCGACGCGGGAAAGGCGATGCCGTTGGCCAGCAGGAAGCTTTTGCGGAACAGCTTGTTCCATACGGGGGCAAGGATGTCGGTCCGGTTGCGCAGTGGAATGCCGGGCCGTTCATCGGCCAGGACGGAAAATGTTGTCGACCGCCTGCTCACCACGTAGCTGGCGATGACCATGTCGGCATCCCGCCGCAACGCCGCCCGGTGGAGGTTCTCCAGCATGTCCGGCGCGGGGATGTCGTCCGCGTCGGCAAAGGCCACGTATTCGCCCGACGCGGCGGCGATGCCGAGCTGTCGCGCCCGGCCCGTGCCCACGGAAACGGCGTTGGCGACCAGCCTGACCCGGCCGGGATGCTCCCGGGCATAGGCCCGGCACAACGCATCCGAACCGTCCGCAGAGCCGTCATCCACGAGCACGATCTCCGCAGCGGCCATCGTCTGCACGAGCAGGCGCTCCATGGCCTGCGGAAGATACGCGGCGGCGTTGCGCACGGGCACGATGACGCTGACGGCCACGGTCATGAACGGCTCCTGCGGAAGGGAATACGCAGCAGGCCGGGGTCGACCCTGTACATGACCACGAACAGGATGGCGCAGATGATGCCCTCCATCCCCGTCGAAAGCCATGCCCCGGCCACGGCCCCGAACATGCCGGCCAACGGGATGGCCACGGCGAGTCCGGCCAGCGCCGAGATGCCGATGGCCAGGGTCAGGACCCTCTCGCGGCCCCGGGGCACGAGCCCCAGCGTTCCCAGCACGCAATTGAGGGGCAGCAGCACCAGCAAGGGGCACAGCCAGCGCAGCAGCGGCGCGGCCTCCGCGTATTCGCGGCCCAACGCCAGGGTGACCAGCCATGGCGCCAGCCACCATACGCCCACGGCCCCTGCTCCCATGATCACGGCGGCCCACGCCAGCGTACGGCGCAACAGGCTGCCGCCGCAGCCGTGGCTCCGGGCCGCGCACAGTTCGGGGAACAGTGTCAGCGTCACGGGCATGGTCAGGCTCACCAGTCCGCGCGCCATCTTGTCGCAGGCGATGAGCATGCCCATGTCGCGTGCGGGCAGCACGCCGCCCAGCAGCAGGGGCGCCCCGTGCGTCTTGGCCATGGCGCCAAGGTGCGCGAGAAACAGATGGCGGGTTGCGCGCAGGGCGCGCCACCCATCGACAAGGCGCATTCCGCCGGCATGCGGCCCCAATTGCCTGAAAATACGTGCCGTCAGCCACCCATACCCCCCCGCCCGCACCAGCAGCAACAGCAGCAGGTAGCGCGTCCAGTGCTCCGGCTGGCGCACCAGCGGCAGCATGAGCAGCAGCACGGCCAGCCCCCCGCCCACTTCCCAGGCGGCCACCCGCGCGACGCCCGCGCCCATGCCCTGGTAGAACCACAGGGGGTTGAACCCCAGCGTGATGCCGTTGGCCACGGCCAACGCATAGCCCCACGGATGCTGCCGGGCCGGGGACAGCGCCAGCCAGCCCGCCACGGCCAGCACCGCGCAGGCCACCGCCAGCAGGCACTTGGCGCTCAGGATGTCCCCCACGGCGCGGCCGAGGGCCACCGGATCCTCGCGGAGCACGGCCACTTCGCGCACGGCCCCCAGCGCGAAGCCCCACTCCACGCACATGGCGGCCACGGCCGACACGGTGAGCATGTACAGCGTCGTTCCGAACGGGCCGGGGCCCAGCACGCGGGAAAGGTATGGCAGGGCCAGCAGGGGCAGCACCATCTGCGCCGCCTGGATTGCCCCGAACGAGGCCAGGGTGGACAGGCGCGGCACCCGGGCCGCCAGACGCCGCAGGATATTCACCGGCTAGCCCTTGACCCGGGCCAGGCGACGGTACAGGTCGGCATAGGCATGGTAGGTGCGCCGCGCGTCGTAGTGGTCGGCAATGCAGGCGCGGGCGGCCTGTCCCATCCTGCGGCGCAGGTCGGCGTCGGCGGCCAGTCGGCGCACGTGGTCGGCCAGTTCATCCGGGTCGTGCCCGAGCAGGCCGGTCACCCCGTCCTCGATGACCACCTCGTTGGAGGGAATGCGGGTGGCTACCACCGGCTTGCCCAGGGCCATGGCCTCGAGGATGCTGTAGGACAGCCCTTCCCAGCGCGAAGTCTGCACGTAGATGTCCAGTTCCGCCAGCCGGCCCAGCGCCGTGGCCCGATCCAGCCAGCCGGTGCGGCGCACATGGGGCGGCAGGCATGTCGGCGGCCCTTCCGCAGCGCCGATCCACGTCCAGTCCACCTCGTCGCGCAGGCGGCAGGCAATATCGGCGGCCCTTCCGCAGCGCCGATCCACGTCCAGTCCACCTCGTCGCGCAGGCGGCAGGCAATATCGGCGAATAGTTCGGGGGCACGTTGCGGCACGGCGCGGCCGCAGGTGCCCGCCAGCACCCTGGTGCCGACGGGACTTCCGGGCGCGCGTGCCGCCATGGCGTCAAGGGCGGACAGGTCCACGGCGTTGCGCACGAAGACCACGGTGCGTCCGGCACCCGCCAGTTGGCGCGAGAAGACGTATTCCTCGGCGCCGCAGGCGGCGATGGCCTGCCCAGCGCGGGCGACCAGCCATTCGATGCCCTTGAAGGCCGCCCTGACCGGAGCGGAAATGTCGGTGCGCAGGAACGCATACCCGTGCGGGGTATAGGCCGAGGGCACGCCGCAATATCTGGCGACGATGCGCCCGTAGACGCCCGCCTTGGACGAGTGGCAGTGGACCACGTCGGGCCGGATGCGCCGGATCAGCGCGTGCAGTTCCCGGCAGGCCAGCACCCCGGGGGCGATGCCCACGCCCATGGGCACGCGATGGAAGGCCACGTCGTCCGGAAACAGCGAGGCGAAATCGGCGGGGGTTTCCTCGCGCGGGGCATAGGCCACGGAATGGCGAAACCCCGGCCGTACGGCATGGCAGAGCGTGGAGAGGGCCGTCAGGCAGCCCGCCGCGAAGGATTCCACTATGTGCAGGATATGCATGTCAAACCGTGTCCGGCGTGCCGCTGCTGATTCTCGGGCGGAACGAATGGCGATGCCCGCGACGCACCGACTCCCCTGGCGACGGGCCGAGCGGCCCGGAATTGGCGGACAATCCGCCCGGATGCTTGTGCAACGGCCACACACCGCTTGAGAAACACATCCCCTTGCATTGGTCAACAATGACGAAACAGCGGCCCGTCACGACATGCCCGCCATGCGAGACGGAACGTCGCCGGCCAACCGCACCGAGCCCCGCGCCCGCATGGTACAGGGCGCTCCCAAAAAGGACACCCCCCGGACCAGGTCCAGGGGGTGCTTTTTTTCGCCCGGCGGGTGCACGCGGGGCGCGGGGCGGGCGGGAGCATTCATGCCCGCCCCGCGCTTTCGGACGAAAGTCCGTCACGCTACGGCAGCATCCACTTCAGCGGGTAGGCCTGGAGCATGGTGAGCACGCAGATGAACAGCGTCATGCCCACGGAGTGCCACAGGGTGAAGCGGAACAGCTGGCCTTCCTGGCCCACCATCTTGGTGGCCGCGGTGGCGACCGAGATGGACTGGGGCGAGATCATCTTGCCGGTGACGCCACCCGAGGAGTTGGCGGCAACGGCCAGGTGCGGATCCATGCCCACGCTGGTGGCGGTGGTGCGCTGCAGACCGCTGAAGAGCGCGTTGGACGAGGTGTCCGAACCGGTCAGGAACACGCCCAGCCAGCCCAGCAGCGGCGAGAAGAACGGGAACAGCCAGCCGGTCTTGGTGAAGGCGAGGCCCATGGTCGAGCTCATGCCGGAGTAGTTCATGATCTGGGCCAGGCCAAGGATCATGGCGATGGTCAGGATGGGGAAGCGCAGCTGATGCATGGTGCGGAACAGGCAGGGGATGGCCTGGCCGTAGCCGTACTTGGGCATCATGGGCACCGCGAGCAGGCCGGTGAACAGGATCGCGGTACCGGCGGCGGAGATGATGTTCAGCTTGTACATGGCGCCGTACGGAGCGTTGGCGGCCACGATGGGCATGGTCTTTTCGATGGCGTTGTGCAGGCCCGGCCAGGCAAAGCCCTTGGCGGCCAGCGGGGTGAACCCGCCGCCCAGGGCGCCGTCGAGGTAGGGCTTGATTTCCGGCAGGCCCCAGAAGAACACCATGACGGCCAGGATGATGTAGGGCGTCCAGGCGCGGAGGATCTCACCGAAGGAGTAGGGCGAGGGACCGGTGAGGGCCGAGGGGGTTTCGTCGGGGAAGTGCCAGGTGGTGGCGGGCTTCCACACGCGCAGCAGCAGCACCATGCCGATGATGGTGATGATGGCCGACATGATGTCGGGCAGGGTCGGGCCGTGGAAGTTCGAGAAGGCGTACTGCGAACCGGCGAAGCACACGCCGGCCACGAGGACGGCGGGCAGCACTTCCAGCGAGCGCTTGAAGCCGCACATGGTCACGCACAGCCACAGGGGCACGATGATCGACAGGAACGGCAGCTGACGGCCGACGATCTGGCTGATGTGCATGGTGTCGAGACCGGACACCTGGCCGGCCACGATGATCGGAATACCGATGGCGCCGAAGGCCACCGGGGCGGTGTTGGCGATGAGGCAGATACCCGCGGCGTACAGCGGGTTGAAGCCCAGGCCCACCAGCATGGCGGCGGTGATGGCCACGGGGGTGCCGAAGCCGGCGGTGCCTTCGATGAACGAACCGAACGCGAAAGCGATGAAGATGGCCTGCAGGCGGCGGTCGTCGGTGAGGCGGGCCAGCGAATCCTTGATGATTTCGAATTCGCCGGACTCAACGGTCATGTTGTAGATCCACACCGCCGTGATGACGATCCAGACGATGGGGAACAACCCGTAGGCGGCGCCGTACAGGGTCGCGTTGACGGCCAGGTTCACGGGCATGCCCCACACCAGGATGGCGAGCAGCACGGCCGCGGTGGTGCCGAGGGCGGCGGCGAAGTGACCCTTCGCGCGGCGCACGGCCAGCATGTAGAAAAGAACATACAGCGGCACGGCCGCGACCAGCGCCGACAAAAGGATGTTCGAGAGCGGATCGTAGTTCTGCACCCAGTTCATGAAACTCCTCCCTTACGGATTATGATGAGGGCCTGCACCGGCCCCAGCCCATGGGCTTGTTCTTGATCGTCGCATTAGCTCAAGGAATACACGACTTCAAGAAGGGAAAGAGAATCTTTTTTTTCAGACTTGATGTATATTTTCAAGGAAAAATCACCATTGCTCCGCAATATTGGACGCACATTTACTAACTGTTTATACAAACAAAATATGTATCACTTTTCATGCATAAAAATCATGCCAAAAAACAGATTCATATACATAAAATATAATCAATATATATCTTCATTACCCATGTTCTGCCAACTCATGAACATCTTCAACTACATCAATGCATGAATATATTGACTCTTTATGGTATGATATATTTATATATGATGGAGTACACCAACTTGCAGATGCACTTTTTCCTTGTTTCACCCGCAGATATGAGGTGCATTTCACGCAATACGACAGGAAGTACGGCATCCTCCCGGCACGGACGTGAACCCGCTGCGGTTCCGAGGCTTGTCCGTGGCGGAAAACGAGGACGCCAATGGCGTTGCTCCCCCCGGCGGGCAAACGGCACTCCTTCCATTTGCCTTGCGCCGTGGCGGCTTGCAGGTGCGGCGGCTTCCGCGGGCGCGAACCATACCACGCAATATGACGTGCCTGATCACTGTTTTTCAACAATGCGCCACGTCATCATGCAGGTGTGCCGAGTCATTTTTGTCCGGAAAAACGGAAAATGTTTTTTTGCCCGAGGCATTATTTTTTTGTGAAGCCGGGCAATCAGGAGGGGGAAGGGGCGCGAAAGCGCACCGAACGGAAGGATGGACGGGGCGATGCCAGAAACGGGCGGGCCACGCAAAAGGGGCGTTTCCGCCATGTTGCGGAAACGCCCCCAAGGGTCGCGTGGTGGGCAATACAGGATTCGAACCTGTGGCCTTTGGCTCCGGAGGCCAACGCTCTATCCATCTGAGCTAATTGCCCGCGAAACGGAACAACTATCACTTGCCCACCGGCACTGTCAAGACATATGTGTTCGCGGGGCACGCCCGCTCACGGCGGCCCGGCAGGGGGTCGCGCACCGGGCTCGCGCACCGGGGCTCGGGCCACGGGTCCGCCGGACGCATGGCTCTCCCCTGCCGGGGCGGCAACGCGACCGGCGCGCTCCGAATGGCCATCCACGCCGTCACATGGCCGCCAATGTGTGACGGTCTTGAAAAAAATCGTGTCGGGCGGCCTTGCAGGCATGGCGCGCCGTGCACATTTTCGATAAAAACATCCGCACCCCACCTCCATCGCGTCGTCCTCCCGCCCCGACTGCCGTCCGTCCGATTTTTTCCGCCCCGGCCGGTACGGTATCGGTCTGGTCCGAACCATCGGGCGCTACCGGGCACCATCGGGGCGCCGGTTCTCCGCGCGCCGCGCGACAACAGCGCACGACGTCAGCGCACGACGCATGGGGGGGACGGGCCCGGTTCCGGAGATTTCATGAAGCGTTTTGTAGTCGGCATATCCGGCGCCAGCGGCATGCCCCTGGCCGTCACCCTGCTGCGCGGGCTGCGGGACGCCGTGCGCGCCCTGCCCGGCGGCGCACAGGTGCACCTCGTGGTGTCCGACGCGGCCCGGCAGGTGCTGGCCCTGGAATCGGACCTGCGCGCGGAGGACCTGCTGGCCCTGGCCGACGTGGTCCACGACGCGCGCGACTTCGGCGCGCCGCCCTCCAGCGGTTCGTGGCCGCACCACGGCATGGTGGTTTGCCCCTGCTCCATGAGCACGCTGGCCGCCATCGCCCACGGCACCGGCAGCAACCTGCTGCACCGCGCCGCCGACGTCACCCTGAAGGAGCGCCGCCCGCTGGTGCTGGTGGTGCGCGAAACGCCCGTGAGCCGGGTGCACCTGCGCAACATGCTGGCCGCCGCCGAGGCGGGCGCGGTGATCATGCCGCCCTGCCCCGGCTTCTACGCGCGGCCCGCCAGCGTGCAGGACATCCTGGACCACCTTGCCGGGCGCATTCTGGACCAGATCGGCGTGCCCAACGCCCTTGCCGCCCGCTGGGGCGAGGCCGCCGAACGGGAATAGCCGCGCGGCGTCAGGCGGAAACGCCGGTTCCCCCGGTATTGCGTCGATACCGGAGGAACCAGGGTATCAAGGAACCGGGGAACCGGGGCCACGTTCCCCATGGCCGCATCGCCGGACGGTCGCCCCGGACGCGGATGTGCCGGATGCGGATGTGCCGGACACGGATGCGCGCCGGGGCCGGGCACGGCGACGCGGAAACCTTTTGCGGAAAGGCAGGATCATACCATGCAGTACAGCCTCACATGGCACGGCCACGCCAATTTCCAGATTTCCTGCGACGGAGCCAACGGGCTCGCCAACGTGCTGGTGGACCCGTTCTTCGAGGGCAACCCCTCGGCGTCCACCCCGTGGACAAGCATCGCCCCGCCCGACCTCGTGCTGGTCACCCACGACCACGGCGACCACGTGGGCCAGGCGGTGCAGATCTGCAACACCACCGGCGCGCTGCTGGGATGCATCGTGGGCACGGCCCAGCGCCTGCTGGAAGAAGGGCTGCGCCCCGGCCTGCTGCTGAACTCCATCGGCTTCAACATCGGCGGCACGGTGACCCACAAGGGCGTCAGCGTCACCATGACCCAGGCCTTCCACTCGTCCGAATCGGGCGCGCCCGTGGGATACATCGTGACCATGCCGGGCGGGTTCACCTTCTACCACGCCGGGGACACGGGCATCTTCTCGTCGATGGAACTGTGGGGACGGCTGCATTCCATCGACCTTGCCATGCTGCCCATCGGCGGCACCTTCACCATGGACGCGCGGCAGGCGGCCATGGCCAGCGCCATGCTGCGCACCCGCTCGGTGGTGCCCATGCACTGGGGCACCTTTCCGGTGCTGGAACAGAACACCGAGCGCTTCCGCGAGCAGTTGCGCAACCATGCCCCCGACTGCCGACTGTTCGACATGAAGCCCGGCGACACCGTCACCCTGGACATGGGCGAGGGGGGCAAGGGCTGCGCGTACTGCTGACCGCACGCGGTCTTTCTTGCCGCTGGCGGGCAGCCCCGCCGGTGCGCAAAAAATCCTCGCGCGCCAATGTGCGCAGCGGGTAACAGGCAAAAACCGGGCACCGGCCGCGAGCGCGCGGCCACGGACCCGCATCGTCAACGTTGCAACACGCCTCGCGCGCCACGCGCCGGAATGCGGATTCCGGCCCACGGGCGCGGGGCATCGCCTCCGGTTTCGCGTGCGGCTGGCATCGTGCGCGGGAGGTCCGGAGCGAACGGGGCGAGCGCCCCGGTTCGGTACCTCCATGGAACACGCGGCGGTAACATACAAATGGGTTGTCTATCTGGTGCGCTGTGCCGACGGGACGCTGTACTGCGGCGTCACCACGGACATGGAACGGCGCCTTGGCGAACACAACCGGGGCAGGGGCGCGCGCTACACGCGCTCGCGCCGCCCGGTCACGCTGATCGCCACCGCCCCGTTCCCTGACCGCGGCAGCGCACAGAAGGCCGAGCATCACGTCAAACGGCTGCCCCCCGACAGGAAGCAGGAAGCGCTGGCACGATACGCAGGCGCACTTCCCGTCGCGGCGCGGCCGAGCGCCCCGCGCACGAAGGAATGAGAATGGAAACCTTACGCTTTGAAGAATTGTCCCTTTCCAAGGAAATCCTGAAGGCCATCGAAGAGATGGGCTTCGAGGAAGCCTCGCCCATCCAGGCCCTGGCCATCCCGCACATCATGGAAGGCCGCGACGTCATCGGCCAGGCCCAGACCGGCACCGGCAAGACGGCCGCCTTCGGCATCCCCCTGCTGGAGCGCGTGGACCCGCGCGAAAAGGACATCCAGGGCATCATCCTGTGCCCCACGCGCGAACTGGCCATCCAGGTGGCGGAAGAACTCACCCAACTGGCCTCGCGCAAGCGCGGCCTGTACGTGCTGCCCGTGTACGGCGGCCAGCCCATCGACCGCCAGTTCAAGGCCCTGCGCCGCGGCGCGCAGGTGGTGGTGGGCACCCCCGGCCGCGTCATGGACCACATGGAACGCGGCACCATCAACCTTTCCACGGTGCGCATGGCCGTGCTGGACGAAGCCGACGAAATGCTGGACATGGGCTTTCGCGACGACATCGAGCACATCCTCGGCCACGTGCCGGGCGAGGCGCAGACGGTGTTCTTCTCCGCCACCATGCCCCCGGCCATCCTTGAGCTGGCCCAGCGCTTCCTGAAGACGCCCGAATTCCTCAAGGTGACCCAGAAGCAGGTCACCGTGCCCAGCATCGAGCAGATCTACTACGAGGTGCGGCCCTTCCAGAAGCTGGAGGCGTTGTGCCGGGTGCTGGACCTGTACAACCCCAAGCGCGCCATCGTGTTCTGCTCGACCAAGCGCGGGGTGGACGAACTGACCCAGCACCTGCAGGGGCGCGGCTACCAGGCCGACGGCCTGCACGGCAACCTCAACCAGTCGCAGCGCGACCGGGTGATGGCGCGCTTCCGCAGCAACGGCATCGAAATCCTGGTGGCCACCGACGTGGCCGCGCGCGGCATCGACGTGGACGACGTGGAGGCCGTGGTCAACTACGACATCCCCAACGCCGTCGAGCACTACGTGCACCGCATCGGCCGCACCGGCCGCGCCGGGCGTTCCGGCCGGGCGTTCACCTTCGTTTCCGGGCGCGACTTCTACAAGTTGCGCGACATCAAGAAGTTCACCAAGGCGCACATCGTGCAGCACCAGGTGCCCACGTCCAGCGACGTGGCCACGGTGAAGACCAACCAGCTGCTGGCCGAAGTGCGCCGCCACATCGAGGCGGGCGAGCTGGAAAAGTACACCGACATCGTGGAATCGTTCCTGGACGAGGACGTGACCACCGTGGACATGGCCGCCGCGCTGCTCAAGCTGCTGATGCGCCGCGAACTGGGCGACGCCGTGCCCGGCGGCGAAAAGACCCCGGCGGGCACCGGCGCCGAACCCGGCATGGTGCGCCTGTTCCTGAACGTGGGCCGCAAGATGCGCGTCACCGCGCGCGACATCGTGGGCGCCATCGCCGGGGAAACCGGCATCCCCGGCCGGATGATCGGGGCCATCGACATCCGCGACCGCGTGTCCTTTGTCGAAGTGCCCGCCGACTACGCCCAGGAAGTCATTTCGGTGATGAACGGCAACCAGATCCGGGGCTTCCGCCTGGGGGTGGAGCCCGCCACGCCGAGGGAACGCGAATAGCCACGCCGGTTCACGCAACCGCACGAACAACAAAAAGGGGAGGGCACGGCAACGTGTCCTCCCCTTCGTTTGCGCCGTTCATGGAACCCGTCGCCGGTCGGGCCGATGCCAGCCGGGCCATTCCGGCGCAGGTCCGGCGCGGGCCCGGCAAGCTAGAGGGCGGTCCCTTTCGTGGGGACATACAACCGGGCCATGTCCGCGCCTTCCAGTTCAAGCAGGCGGATCTTCTTTTCCAGTCCCCCGGCGTAGCCGGTCAGGCTGCCGTCGGCCCCCACCACCCGGTGGCACGGAATGACGATGGAGATCGGATTATGCCCCACCGCCCCGCCCACCGCCTGGCCGGACATGCTTGCCTTGCCCGTCCTGCCGGTCTGGGCGGCAACAATCCGGGCGAGTTCGCCGTAGGTCGTGGTCTTGCCGTACGGAATCTCGCACAGCAGCGCCCATACCGCCCTGCGAAAGGAACTGCCGCGCGGCGCCAGCGGCAACCTTGCAATGTCCGGCTTCCCGCCTGCGAAATACTCGTCCAGCCATTCCCCGGCCACGGAAAACACGGGCAGGTCGTCCCTGGGAACACGCTCTTCCGCAACGGTGCCGCCGAAATATTTCTGCCCTTCCAGCCACAGCCCCACCAGGTTGTCGCCATCGCTCGCCAGCAGGATGGGCCCGAGGGGAGACGAATACCGCGTGGTATAGAACATGGCCGCTCCTTGCACTGCGTGCCGGTTACAGGGAAGGCTCTAGACCATCAGGTCTTTGTTTTTTGCTACCAGCCGTTTCATTTCGGCAATGAGTTGGGGCAGGGGCTTGTTGTAGCGCCATTCACATTCTTTGAGGTGTAATTCGAAGTTCCTCTTCACC
>NZ_JBAIYT010000029.1:0-51211 GCF_036763125.1 Nitratidesulfovibrio sp. 1201_IL3209 | reverse complement strand
CGAACAAAGGCTCTTTTCCGATGGCTCCACCGTTACAACAATCTCCGCCCCCATTCTGCCCTTGGGGGCAGAACTCCGGCAGAACGACTAGCGCAACGGGGAACAACCTGTTGACACTCTACACCTAGGAGAACCCATGGACCCCCGCCAACCGGCAGACCGCATTCCCGCCATCCTCGTGGTGGATGACGACCCGGTGGCCCGCGCCGCCATGTGCGGCTACCTGCGCGATACGGGCTATGCCGTGCGCGAGGCGGACGGCGGGGCCGATGCGCTGGCCCTGTTCGACGAGCGCGGGGCCGACGCGGTGCTGCTGGACTGGCGCATGCCCGGCAAGAGCGGGGCCGAAGTGCTGCCCCGCATCGCCGCGCAGGACCCCACGGTGCCGGTCATCGTGGTGTCCGGCATCAGCGAGGTGCGCGAACTGGCGCGGGCCCTGCGTCTGGGGGCGTGGGACTTCGTGATCAAGCCCATCGAGGACATGGCCGTGCTCGACCGGGCGCTGGTGCGCTGCCTGCTGCGCGCGGAACTGCTGCGCGAGCAGGGCCGACGCCGCGAAACCCTGGAAGACCTGGTGCGCCGCCGCACCGAGGACCTGGAGGAGGCCAACCGCCGCCTGCGCCGCGAGATCGCGGAGCGCGGCGAGTACCAGCGGGCCCTGGCCGAAAGCGAGGAACGCTTCCGCCAGCTGATGGAGAACACCAACGAGGTGTTCTGGGTGCGCGACCTGGCCGGCGACCGGCTGCTGTACCTTTCGCCTGCCTACGAAACGGTCTGGGGACGCCCGGTGGAAGAGGCCATGCGGGTGCGCGCCACCTCCCTGGACACGGTGCACCCCGAGGACCGCGACGGCCTGCGCGCCGCCATGGCCGACATCGCCGCGTCGGCCACCCCCGTGGACGCGGAGTTCCGTATCGTCCGGCCCGACGGCCAGGTGCGCTGGGTGCATGCCCGGGCCTTTCCGGTGCGCGACGGCGACGGCCGCGTGTACCGCGTGGCCGGGGTGGCCGAGGACGTCACCGCCCGCCGCCGGGCGGAGGAGAGCATCCGGGCCTCGCTGCGCGAAAAGGAAATCCTGCTGCGCGAGGTGCACCACCGGGTCAAGAACAACCTGCAACTCATCGTCAGCCTGCTGAACCTCCAGGCTGCCTACGCCGACGGGGCCGCCGACCGCGAGCGGTTCATCGAAAGCCGCAACCGCGTGGCCTCCATGGCCCTTGCGCACGAGGAACTCTACCGCGCCAACGACCTGGCCAGCGTCAACTTCGCCGACTACGTGGAACGGCTGGCGCGCAGGCTGGTGCTGGCGTCCGTGGATGCCGAGGTGGAACTGGCGCTGGACCTGCCGCCGCTGTTCCTGCCGGTGTCGGCGGCCATCCCCTGCGGGCTGATCCTCAACGAATTGGTCACCAACGCCATCAAGCACGCCTTTCCCGGCCGCGACGCGGGGCGCGTCGCCATCGGCGCCCGGCGGCACGGGCGGCTGGTGGAGGTGCGCGTCACCGACGACGGCGTGGGACTGCCGGAAGGCTTCGACCCCGCCGGGGGGGCCACGCTGGGCATGCAACTGGTGGGCAGCCTGGTGGCCCAACTGGGCGGACGGCTGGAGGTGGCCTCCGGCCTTGCGGGCGCCAGCTTCATCGTGCTGTTCGAGGAGAACGAGGCCGAGCCCGATGCGCCGAGCGTGGGCCACGGGTTGCCGGAGATCACGAGGTTGGCCGGGGAGTTCATTGCGCCGGACGAAGGATAGGGGGGCGACGGGGCGTTGTTCCGGCGCACGCGCGCCGGAGCCTGTGGCGGGTGCTCGCACGGGCGTTCGGACGTGGAAATGTCGCACCTCGCGTGCGGCGCGTCAGCTTAACGTCAATCCATGTACTTTTTTTCTCATTCGCCCGGTTTTGCCTTGACTTCGGGGGCTGGCGGGCGGAACATGTCCTTGCACCGACCGGACGCTCAATGAGCGCCATACGGCCGATGCATGCCGAAATCTCCGCTCTGCGCACCACCGCGCGGGAGGCCAGGCCATGCGTTCACGCCGTGTCCCGTCCGTCTTTTTCCTTCCCGCCCTCTACGCCCCCCGGACGCAGTCGCCTTCTCCCCTGTCCGCTTGTTGCGCGCCCGCCATGCGGGGCCAGCGTCGGCCGGGTCGCTTCGTTTCCCCGCCGAGCCTCGCTTGGCCGCCCCGCGCCCGCGTGTTTCGCGCGGCGCTCCGCTGGGCGGCCTCGTCCATTTTCCTCTTTCTTCCGTGCCCGCGCGCGGTGGCGGAGCCGTCTTGCGTTCAATCGACCGTTGACCAGAAGACATGCCGCCCAGGCGGCGCCCAGCAACGCGCCGTCACGTCCCCTTTCCGGGAGGGTGCGGCGCAAACCCGGTGGACGACGGAAGCCGCCTGCCGATCCTGTCGGGCCAGGCCCGAGGAGGCACCATGAGTTTCGCGGATATCGGTTCCATTGTCGTTGGCGTCATCGTGCTCGGAGTGATCGGATACTTCATGTATACGAAGATCGTGAAGCACTAGCGCAACACCGTCCGCATCGACCCGGCCCACCGGCCAGCCATGCTTGACCGACCGGCGCGATCCGCCCCGCCGATGCCCCTTACGGCGCCCTTCACGCAGTTGAAGGGCGCCGTCTTCATTTGCGTAAAGAGGACGGCATGTTGAAGTTGAACGTGATAATCAGGCACAAAATTGGAAAAAGATTGTCACGATCCGGTTACGGGTGCTAGCGTTGAGAACCCTCCTCCCCCGTCATACCGGGCGGAACTGGCGGAACTGGCAGAATTGGGGTGGACAAGGGGTGTTGACAGTGATTTTCGATATCAAATAAGGTGGCACTCCCGCACGGCACCGGGCTGGCGGGGGTGATTGCCTGACATGGCCGGACGCGTGACGGCGCACTCAGCACAAGGAGTCGGGAATGAACGAGAATCTCAAGTACGGGCTGTATTTCGTGGGCGGCGTGGCGCTGGGCGCCCTAGGCGCGGTGATGCTGGGCCGGGGCAAGTTCGACATCCGCCCGGCCATGGCCGACCTGCTGAGCCATGGCTTCGATCTGAAGGAAAAGGCCTCCGCCTACGCGGAAACCGTGCGCGAGCACGTGGAGGACATCGTGGCCGAAGCCGAACACGTGCACAAGCAGCGCAAGGACACCGCCGAAACGGCCACCCCCGAAGCGGCGGCCGAAGCCGCCAAGGCCTGATCGGGCCGAGCCCGGATCAAACCCGCACCAAACTCGTAACGGACGAGGCGCATGGACTATCGCATAGCACACGAACTGCCGGGGCGCATGCGCCTGCGTTGCGCCCCCGGTTCGTTTTCCCAGGACCGGGCGCACGACCTGGTGGCCCGCATCGTGGCCGTCGAAGGCGTGGCCGAGGCGCACGCCACCGCCAGTACCGGCAGCGTGCTGGTACGTTACGCCCGCCCCGCCGCGCGGGGCGAGGTGCTGGCCGTGGTGGACGGTTTCGTCGCCGGTGGCGCGCCGCGCCGTTTGCCGGCCAGGAAGGCCGAAGCGGCCAGACGTACGGACGGCGCGCGCGCGTCTGCGGGCAAGAAGGCTGCCGACAAGGCCTCGGGCAAGCCCGTGGCCGAGTCCCGGCGTCCCTCCGCCCGGCAGCACGCGCGTGGCGCGGCCCCGCATGATGGCGCGGCCCCGGGCGGCGCCGCCGGTGCGGCCCGCCAGGCGCGCGGCCCCATGGGCGCGCACCTGCCGCCGGGGGTTCCCGCCGCCGGGCTGCACGGCATGGGCGCCGTGGCAATGGACGGGGCCGCCGGTGCGGCTGGCGTCGCCGGGCTGGGCGGGCTGGCTATGGCCGGCGCCACGCCCGGCGCGAGCGGGCTGATCCGCTACCTGATCCTGCGTCCCTTCCTGCCGCGCATCGTGCGGATGATCTCCGCCTTCTTTCGTGCGTTGCCCTTCCTGCTCAAGGGGGGCCGCTCGCTGGCCTCCGGCCGTCTCAACGTGGACGTGCTGGACGCCGCGGCCCTGGGCATCTCGCTGGTGCGGGGCGACTTCCGCTCCGTGGGGCTGATCACCGCGCTGTTCGCCGTGGGCGAATTCCTGGAGGAATGGACCCGCAAGAAGTCGCGCGAAAGCCTGGCCGAAAGCCTGGCCGTGGACGTGGACACCGTGTGGGTGAAGCGCGGCGAGGCAGAGGTGCAGGTGCCCCTTTCCGCCTTGCTGGACGACGACCTGGTGGTCGTGCGCGCCGGTTCGTCCATCCCCGTGGACGGCGTGGTGGCCGAGGGCGAGGCCATGGTCAACCAGACCTCCATGACCGGCGAACCGCTGGCCGTGGCCCGGCGCGCCGGGGCCTCGGTCTACGCGGGCACCGTGGTGGAGGAAGGGCGGCTGGACATCCGGCCCACCGGCGTGGGGTCCGAGACGCGCATCAACCAGATCGTGGGCTTCATCGAGCGGTCGGAGGCGTTGAAGGCCAACGTGCAGGGCAAGGCGGAACGCCTGGCCGACGCCATCGTGCCGTACAGCTTCCTGCTGGCGGCGGGGGTGTGGGCCGTCACCCGCGACGTGGCCCGCGCCGCGTCGGTGCTGCTGGTGGACTACTCGTGCGCCATCCGCCTGGCCACGCCCCTGGCCATCCTTACCGGCATGCGCGAAGGCGCGCGCCACGGCGTGCTCATCAAGGGCGGCCGGTTCATCGAAGGGTTGGCCGGGGCCGACACCGTGGTCTTCGACAAGACCGGCACCCTCACCGAGGCGCGGCCCCGCGTGGCCGAGGTCATCCCGCTGAACGGGCACGGGCGCGACGACGTGCTGCGCCTGGCCGCGTGCCTGGAAGAGCATTTTCCCCACCCCGTGGCCCGCGCCGTGGTGCGCAAGGCCGAACAGGAATCGCTGGACCACCAGGAGGAACACGCAGAGGTGGAATACGTGGTGGCCCACGGCATCGCCTCGCGCCTGCGCGGCAAGCGCGTGCTGGTGGGCAGCCGCCACTTCGTCCATGAGGACGAGGGCGTGCCCCTGGACGAGTTCCTGCCGGTGGTCAACGAATGGGCCGCCAAGGGGTACTCCATCCTGCACCTGGCCATGGGCGGCAGACTGGCGGGCATCCTGTGCATCGAGGACCCGCTGCGCCCCGAGGCCGCCGACGTGGTCAAGGGCCTGCGCGGGCAGGGCGTGAAGCGCATCATCATGCTGACCGGCGACGGGCCGGTGACGGCCGCCGCAGTGGCCGACGCCGTGGGCGTGGACGAATGGCGCGCCCAGGTGCTGCCCGCCGACAAGGCCGACATCGTGCGGCAGTTGCAGGCCGATGGCGGCAAGGTGGTCATGGTGGGCGACGGCATCAACGATTCGCCCGCCCTGTCCGCCGCCGACGTGGGCGTATCCCTGCGCGACGGGGCGGACCTGGCCCGCGAGGTGGCCGACGTGGTGCTTTCCGGCAACGACCTTGCCGAACTGCTGACCGCGCGGCGGCTGGCCAAGGCCACCCTGCGGCGCATCCACGTGAACTTCGGGTCCATCATGGGGCTGAACTCGGCCTTCATGGCTTTGGGCTTGGTGGGCCGGGCGCAGCCGGGCCTGCTGGCCCTGCTGCACAACCTGACCACCGTGGGCGTGGCCCTGAACGCCATGCGGCCCATGCTGGGCAACGGTGACGTGGAAGGACGGCGCGGCGCGGACCGCAAGCCGGGCGTGATGGCCCTGCCCGCTGCGGCGGGTGCGGCGGGTGTGGCGAAGGCCGCCCCGGCGGTGGCCTCCGAGACCACGGGCGGAACTGCCGGTATGACGGGGGGCATGGCTGCGGGCGTGAGCGCCGGAGTGGCCGGAGCCGGCGCCGTGGTCAAGGCCGCGCTGAAGGCCACCGTCAACGCCGTCGGCAAGGCCACGGGCAAGGCGCGGGGCAAGACTTCCGGCAAGGCTGCGGGCGCGATGCCCGTGGAGGCACCGGCCAACCCCGCCAAGCCCGCCAGGACCGCACGGGCCAAGGCCGATTCCTCGCGTGTTCCGGCCAACCCCGCCAAGCCTGCCAAGTCCGCCAAGGCCACGCCCGCAAAGGGTACGGACAAGGGCGAGGCCAAGAGCGGGGGCAAAGGCGCGGGCAAGGCCACCAAAGGCCCCCGCAAGGCCAAGGATTCCGGCACGGCATAACGGACGTATCCGCAGCACGGCCGCGCCCGGCGCGGCAAGGAGGAGTGGATCATGATCAGCAGCTTCATCGACGGCAGGGTGCGCATCCGGTGTGATGCGCTGCGCAATCCGGAGGCGGCCGCCGCCATCGAAGGCACCCTGCGCGAAACGCCGGGCGTGCTTTCCGCCACGGCCAACCCGCGCACCGGCGGCCTGCTGGTGGAATACGACCCGGAGGCCGTGACCCGGGAGCAGTTGCTGGAAGCGGCCAAGATACTGGATGCCTTTGCCGCGCAGGAACAGGCGGCCCCGAAGAAGGCGTGCTGCTGCCGCCGCCTGACCAAGGCCGAGGCCATGCGCATCTCCAAGCGGGGCATGGCCGCGTCGCTGGCGGCGCTGGTCCTGTTCGGGCTGGCCGGGCGCGAGCGGGCGCACATCGTGGCGGGCGGGCTGTTCCTGGCCTTCAACGCCTACCATCTGTACGCGTACCGCAAGCGCATCATGGCCTAGCCTGATTTGTTCCCGTGCGTGGAGCGGCAGGCCCGCGACGGCCTGGGTGCGACTATGCGACGCAAGGGGTGCTCCGGTGGGGCGCCCCTTTTTGCGTGGGCGAGGGAAAGGCGGTGGGGGCCGACGTTACCGTTCCGACCGGTTCGTGTTGTCGGGCCGGTTTGTTGTTGCCCGCAGGATCAGGTCCAGCAGGGCGGGGCCGGAGGGGATGCGCAGGCCCGTGGCCGCGCAGGCGGCCTCGTCGAACCGGGCGGCCGGATGGGGGGAGACGCCCGGCCCGTGCAACAGGAAGGGCACGGGGTCGGGATGGTGGCGGCCGTCGCCGCAGTGGGTGACGTGATCGCAGGTGACGCAGAGCAGGGCGTCGGGCCGGGCCGCGCGCAGGGGGGCGACCAGTTCCGCGTCGATGCGGGCCAGCAGGGCCGATTTGGCGTGGGCGTCGCGGGCGTGGGCGCACATGTCCGGGCCTTCCACGTGCACGAAGACCACGGCGTGGTCCGCCAGCAGGGCGAGGGTGGCGGCGGCCTTGGCGGCAAGGTCGGTGTCCGCGCCGCCGGTGGCTCCGGGAACGACAGGCGCGGCGAGCCCGGCGGCCATGGCCAGTCCGCGCGCCAGCGGCACGGCGGCGACCATGGCGGCCCTCAAGGGAGCATGGGGCGCGGCTTCGGGGATGGCGGTGGCACCATGGGCGAAAAACGGCGGCAGATGGGGCCGGGGACCGCAGCCCCAGGGCCACAGGGCAAGACCGTGCGGGGTGTCCGGTCCCGTCAGTCGGGAAAGGTGTGCGTTGGCCGCCGTGATGCGCGCGTGCAGGGCCGGGTGGTGGCGGGCCAGATCGCGCAGCCCGTCGGCGGGGGCTTGGCCGGTGACGTCCTGCGGTCCAACGGGAGTGAAGGGCGCGAGCGTGGTGGAGGAGGCGGCGGAGTGCCCGTCACCCCGTTCCACCACCGTGAAGCGGAAGCCGCCGCCGTGGGCCGTGGCGTGGGCCGGGGCCGGGAAGGCGGCGCGCACGATGCGGGCCACCACCTGTTCCGTGGCGGGGTCCATAGTGGCGGCGGGGTCGGCGATGCGGCCGTGTGCATCCAGCGCCACCACGTTGCAGCGCCATGCGGTGTCGCCGGGGCCAAGGGGCAGCCCGGCGGCCAGGGCTTCCAGGGGGCCGCGCGCGGCGGGGTGGCGCAGCGGGTCGTAGCCGAGCAGGGCGGGGATGCCCGCGTCGGAACCTGCTTCCGCGCCGGGGGGGATGACCTGGCAGAGCCCGGCGGCTCCGGTGGCGGCAAGGCGGTCGAGGGTGGGCGTGCGGGCGGCGGCCAGCGGGGTGGGCTGTCCGTCGGCCTGCGGCAGGTCGGCCATGCCGTCGAGGATGCAGACGATGCGGGGCGTGTGCATGGCTGGGGAAGGGCGGCCGTGAGGCCAAGATGTCCGTCGCCGGTGGTTGCCCGCCGATTGAAAAGTTCTGGAGGGGATGGGGTGCGGGGAAGGGGAACCTCTTCCAAGAGGTTCCCCTTCCCCGCGAATTCCTTCCCTCTTTTTACTGCAACACCCGGTAACAGACGGGCGGCGCCAGCAACAACCCGGCTGCCTGCACCTGGGCGATGGCGCCCTGGATGGCGCTGGCCCTGGCTGCGTGGGTCATGAACACCAGGGGCACGCCGCGCTGATCCTGTCCCTTCTGGATGGCCTGGGCGATGCTGATGGAGTGGTCGGCCATGGCCCCGGCCAGGTCGCGCAGCACGCCGGGGTTGTCCGGCACCATGGCGCGCACGTAGTAGCTGCTTTCGGCGTCGGCCGGGGGCAGGATGTCGGCGCGGGGGGGCACCTGGCGCAGAAAGCCGGTGTTGTGCGGGGCCGCGCCGCGCGCCACGGTCATCAGGTCGGCCAGCACGGCGCTGGCGGTGGGCAGGCTGCCCGCGCCAAGGCCGTGCAGGAACACGGGGCCCACGGCGTTGCCTTCCAGGCGGATGGCGTTGTACGCGCCGCCCACCCGGGCGATGAGGAAGGTGTGCTTGACCAGGGTGGGGAACACCCCGGCTTCCAGCCTGCCGTCGACCTCGCGCACCTGGGCCAGCAGCTTGATGCGGAAGCCCAGTTCGCGCGCGAACTCGATGTCCATGCGGTCGATGCCCGCAATGCCCTGCACGGGCAGTTCGGCGTAGGGGTAGTCCAGCCCGTAGGCCAGGCGGATGAGCAGCACCAGCTTGTGGGCGGTGTCGTGCCCTTCGATGTCCAGCGTGGGGTCGGCCTCGGCGTAGCCCAGTTCCTGGGCCTGCGCGAGGGCGGTGGCGAAGTCCAGGCCGTTGCTGGTCATCTCGGACAGGATGTAGTTGGCCGTGCCGTTCAGGATGCCGACCAGCGAGCCGATGCGGTTGCCCGCCAGGCTTTCCTTCAGCGTCTGGACGATGGGGATGCCCCCGGCCACGCTGGCCTCGTGGTGCAGGCCCACGTTCTTCCGCTCGGCCAGGCGGTACAGGTCGTAGCCGTCCTCGGCCAGCAGGGCCTTGTTGGCGGTGACCACGTGCTTGCCCGCCTCCAGCGCCCGCTGGATGATGGCGTGGGGCGCGGCGATGCCGCCCATCAGTTCCACCAGCACGTCGATTTCCGGGTCGTCCGTCAGGGCGGCCGGGTCGGCGGTCAGGGTCGCGCCCTGCGGCACGGGCCAGGCGCGCGGCTTGGCCAGGTCGCGCACCAGGATGGTCTTGATGACCATCTCGCGGCCGGTGCGCTCGGTGATCCACTGGCGGTTCTCGTCCAGCACGCGGGCAAGGCCGCTGCCCACGGTGCCGAACCCGGCCATGCCGATGGTCAGGGGACTCTGGGGACTCCGGGGCATGGGGCGCTTGCCGCCCGGCTTGTCGCTTTCGCTATCCACACGACCTCCCGGAGAGCACCTTCTTGATGCCCTTCATGGCCTGCTTGGTACGGTGTTCGTTCTCGATGAGGGCGAAACGCACGTGGTCGTCGCCGTGCGCGCCGAAGCCGAGCCCCGGCGAAACGGCCACGTGGCCTTCCTTGAGCAGCAGCTTGGAGAATTCCACGGACCCCATGGACCGGAATTCCTCGGGAATCTGGGCCCATACGAACATGGTGCCCTTGGGCGGCGGCACGTCCCAGCCCGCGCGGCCAAGACCCTCGATGAGCACGTCGCGGCGCTTGCGGTAGGTGTCCACGATGTCGGTCACGCATTCCTGCGGTCCGTTCAGGGCCACGGTGGCCGCGATCTGGATGGGCTGGAAGATGCCGTAGTCCAGGTAGCTCTTGATGCGGGTGAGCGCGTAGACCAGGTCGCGGTTGCCCACGCAGAAGCCCACGCGCCACCCGGCCATGGAGTAGCTCTTGGACATGGAGAAGAATTCCACGCCCACGTCCTTGGCGCCTTCGGCCTGCATGAAGCTGGGGGGCATGTGCCCGTCGAAGGCAAGGTCCGCGTAGGCGAAGTCGTGGATGACGTAGATCTTGTGTTCCTTGGCGAAGTCCACGACCTTCTGGAAGAATTCCGGCGCGGCGATCTCGCAGGTAGGGTTGTGCGGGTAGCTGATGAACAGCAGCTTGGGCTGGGGCCAGGTCTGGCGGGTGGCCACCAGCAGGTCTTCGAAGAAGTCGCGCCCGCGCCCGATGGGAATGCGCCGCACGTCGGCCCCGGCGATGATGGGGGCATAGGTGTGGATGGGGTAGGTGGGGTCGGGCGCGAAGACCACGTCGCCGGGCGAGAGCATGGCCAGCGAGAGGTGCGAAAGCCCTTCCTTGGCGCCCATGGTGGCCACGGCCTCGGTGTCCGGGTCCAGGTACACGCCGAAGCGGCGCATGTACCAGTCGCAGATGGCCTTGCGCAGGTTGGGAATGCCGCGCGACACCGAGTAGCGGTGGTTCACGCCCTTGGACGACGCCTCCACCAGCTTGTCCACGATGTGCTGGGGCGTGGGCATGTCGGGGTTGCCCATGCCGAGGTCGACGATGTCCACGTTCTGGCGGCGCAGTTGCATCTTCAGTTCGTTCACCGTCGCGAAGACGTAGGGAGGCAGACGGTGCATGCGCGGAAACTGGTTCATGGCGAGGTTCTCCGTGGTTGAAACAAAAAGAGGCGGCAGCGCCGCCTCGAACCAACGGCGCAAGCCTGCGTCACCGGGCGGCGGTTGCCGCGGTGGCGGCCGCGGCGGTAGCGGCGGCGGTGGTAGCGATGGTAGCGGTCCGGTCGAGGTGGGACATGCCGATGACTCTTGTGGTGGAGAATGGCCGTGTGTAGATTGCGCGTGCGCCGCGTGCCGGTGCGCCGGGCGTCTGGTGGACGCCGCGCGCGGGGCGGAAGGCCCGGACAAGGAACCCGGACAAGGGGTCCGGACAGGCGGCGAGGCCACCGTGGGTTGCGGTGTCCGAGGTTTGTACTGCAAAAGAGAAATACCGGTCAATACGCCTAGCTGCGATGAAGATGGCCTGGCTGCGATGAACATGAATTGCTCGGCCGAACGGTGCCGGGGGGATGCATGAACGACGGGAAGCAGCGGGCACGGCGGGTGTACCTGGTGGGGCCGCGCGCCAGCGGCAAGACCACGGTGGGCAAGGCCCTGGCCGCCCGTGCCGGATGGAATTTCGAGGATACCGACGCCATGGTCGTCGCCACGGCGGGCATGACCGTGGAACAAATCGTGGAGCGCGAGGGCTGGGAAGGCTTCCGGCGGCGCGAAACGGAAGCCCTGCGCGCCACCCTTGGCCGGGACGGTCTGGTGGTGGCCACCGGCGGCGGCATGGTGCTGGCGGACGAAAACCGGCGCATGCTGCGCGAAGGGGGGCTTGTGGCCTACCTGAGCGGCAGCGTGGAACTGCTGGCGGGACGCCTTGCGCGCGACCCGCTGGCCGCGCAGCGCCCCTCGCTGACCGGGCGGCCCATCGTCGACGAGGTGGCCGGGGTGCTGGCCGCGCGCGAACCCCTGTACCGGGAATGCGCCCACGCGGTGCTGGACGCCGGGGACGGCGTGCAGGCGCTGGTGGACCGGCTGGTCCTGTTGCTGGAGGCGTAGCCCCCGGCGGCCCGGTCAACTCCGGCCCGTCCTCCGCGCCCTCTTGCCATGCCCGCCCCCACGGGGGCATAGTGGCGCACCCGCGCGCCGTGGCAGCGCGCGGCGGCCGTGCCCTTCGCCCGTGCTTCGCCCATGCTTCACCCATGCTTCGCCCTGTTCAGCCGTTGCCGCGTTCATCCGTGAGGTCGCCATGCAGATCCGCAAGATACTCGTTCCCGTGGACGGTTCCGAATACTCGCAGCGCGCGGCGGAATACGCCGCCGACTTCGCCAAACTGGTGGGGGCGGAGGTGGTGCTGCTCATCTGCCGCATGTCCATCCCGCCCATCCTCGGCCAGGCGGCCTACGACCAGGCCCGCAATTCACTGGTGGCCCAGGCCGAGGAAGTGCTGGAACCCTGCCGCCGCCTGCTGCGCGAGCGCGGCGTGCCCTTTGCCGACCGGGTGCTGGAAGGCAAGGTGGAGGTGGCCATCGTGGACGCCGCCGACTACGAGCGCTGCGACCTGATCATCATGGGCTCGCGCGGGCACTCGGAACTGGAGGGCTTGCTGCTGGGCAGCGTCACCCATCGGGTGCTTCAGATGGCGTCGTGCCCTGTGATGGTCATCAGATAGTCCGGAAACAGCCCCCAAGGCGAAACCCGCGCGCCCCGGCGGACAGGAGCTTTCATGAGCGGCAACACCTTCGGTCGCATCTTCCGGCTGACCACCTACGGCGAATCGCACGGCCCCGGCCTTGGCGGCGTGGTGGACGGCTGCCCCGCCGGGGTGCCGCTGGACGAAGCGGTCATCCAGCGCGAACTGGACCTGCGCCGCCCCGGCAGCGCCGCCGCCGGGCTCGCGGGCACGGCCCGCAAGGAACCGGACACCGTGCGCCTGCTCTCCGGCGTGTTCGAAGGGGTCACCACCGGCACCCCCATCGGTTTCCACATCGCCAACGAAGACCAGCGCTCGCGCGACTACGGCGACCTGGCCAGGCTGTACCGCCCCGGCCACGCGGACATCACCTACGACGTCAAGTACGGCCTGCGCGACCACCGCGGCGGCGGACGGGCATCGGGACGGGAGACCGTCTCGCGCGTGGCGGGCGGCGCCGTGGCCCAGGCCCTGCTGGCCATGCACGACATTTCGCTGCGCGCGTACACGGTGGAGATGGGCGGGGTGCCCGCCGACGTGGTGGACCCGGCCGGAGCGCAGGAGCGGATGTTCTTTTCGCCCGACCCGGACGTGGTGCCCGCCTGGGAATCGCTGGTCCACGACGTGCGCGCCGAGGGCGACACCCTGGGCGGCATCGTGCAGGTGGAGGCCACCGGCGTGCCCGCCGGACTCGGCGAGCCGGTGTTCGACAAACTGGACGCCTTGCTGGCCCACGCCCTGATGTCCGTGGGCGCGGTGAAGGCCGTGGAGGTGGGCGCGGGGCTGGAGGCGGCGCGCCTGCGCGGCAGCGAGAACAACGACCCCATCATCCCCGGCGGTTTCCACACCAACCATGCCGGGGGCATCCTGGGCGGCATCTCCAACGGGCAGCCCGTCGTGGTGCGCGCGGCGGTGAAGCCCATCCCCTCCATCGCGCAGGAGCAGATCACCATCGACACCAACGGCAGGCCCGCGCCGCTGCGCGTGGGCGGCCGCCACGACATCTGCGCCATCCCGCGCGTGGTGCCGGTGCTCAAGGCCATGGCGGCGCTGGTGCTGGCGGATGTGTTGCTCCTTCAGCGCCGCATGGGTTAAGCGAAGCCCCCAGATTGGTTCTTTTGCCTTCCGGCGTCGTCAAACGCGTTTTTTGCTCCGGTCGAGTACGAGAAGAGTACACTCCCTTCGCAAAAAACGCGTTTTCCTCGCCGGAAAGGCAAAACTCCTCAATCTGGGAACTTCGCAAAAGTCATCCGCTGTTGCGTACAGTAAAAAAAGAACACGGCGGACGTTCCGGAAGGAGCGTCCGCCGTGGGCGTTTTGCATCTCACTGCCTGGGGTCGCCCGGCTGCATCTCGGCGCCGGACAGCCCCGGCGCGGACACGGGCCTGGGCTCGGTGTCGCGGTAGGTTTCGGCGATGGTCTTGAATTCCTCTTCGGCCAGCAGGAAGGCGTCCACCACGGCGGGGTCGAAGTGGGTGCCCCGGCCTTGCAGGATCATCTCGCGCACCTTGGCGTGCGGGAAGGCGGGCTTGTACTGCCGGGCGCAGATCAGGGCGTCGTACACGTCGGCCAGGGCCATCAGGCGGCCGGACAGGGGAATGGTCTCGCCCGCAAGGCCCTCCATGTAGCCGCTGCCGTCCCATTTTTCGTGGTGGCTCCACGCGATTTCCGCCGCCAGGTGCAGGAAGGCGTCGTCCTCCATGCCCTGCGCCGCGTTGGCGATGATGTTCCGGCCGTGGCGCACGTGCTGGCGGATCACCACATATTCCTCGTCGGTGAGTTTGCCGGGCTTGAACAGCACGCTGTCGGGCACGGCCACTTTGCCCACGTCGTGCAGCGGCGCGGAGTGGAACAGCAGTTCGATGTAGTCCTCGGTCAGTTGGGGGTAGGTCTCCCTGCCGCCCCCCCGTCCGATGTCGCGCAGGGCCTCGGCCAGCGCCCGCACGTAGTGCTGGGTGCGCTTGATGTGCGCGCCGCTGATCTCGTCGCGGCTTTCGGCCACGGCGGTCATGGATTCCAGGGTCATCTGCCGGGCGTGGTTCAGCTGGAGCAGCCGCACATAGGCCATGCGCTGTTCCCGCGCGTACAGCGCCAGCGAAAGCAGCGCCCCCTGCGCCAGCGCGGCCATCACCGGCGCGGCCATGGGCATGGCGATGCCCCGCCACAGGAACAGCGCGGACCCCACGGCGGGCATGACCATGGCCACGGCCAGCGTGGCGCCGCCCGCCTGCAACGGCCCGGCCCGCAGGAACAGCAGCCCCGCCAGCACGGTGACCAGCGCCGCCGGAATGAACCGGTACGCCGCGGCGTGCTCGGGGGAGCGCAGGTGGTTGCCGTCGAACAGGTTGTCCAGGGCCACGGCGTGCACCTCGGTGCCGGGGTAGTTGGCCGACACCGGGGTGTGGTGCAGGTCGTTGAGCCGCGCGGCGCTGGACCCCACGATGACCATGCGCCCCTCGAACAGGGCCGGGTCGTGCGCGCCGCGCAGCACGTCGGCCGCCGACACGAACCGGTGCGCCCGCGCGCCCCCGTCGAAGCGCAGGCGCATGCGCGCCCCCCGGTCCACGGGTATGCGCGCGTCGCCCGCCACCAGCACCGGCCCCAGCGCATCCGTTTCCACGCGCAGTTGCCGCAGGTTGCGGGCCTGCATGAACAGGGCAAGCGCCAGGCTGGGGTAGTACTGCCCCTGAAAGCGGTGCAGCAGGGGCACGCGGCGGATGCTGCCGTCCTCGTCCTTTTCCACGTTGATGAACCCGGACGAGGCAAGCCCCGCCTGAATAGGCCCGGCGTTGCACAGGATGCCCGTGGCCTCGGCCGGGTCGATGGCCGTGGTCTCGCCGGTCACGTGCACCGGGCGGGGCAGGTTTTCCGGGTCGGGGATGACGAGGTCGAACAGGTGCATCACCGCGCCCACGGCCTCGGCTCCGGCCAGCACGCCGCCGAAGTAGGAGTCGTTGTCCTCCATGCCGCGCGGCACGCCGGTGATGGCGATGTCCAGCCCGAAGTCGCGCCGGAAGGCGCTGCGGATGGTGGCGATGGAGGTGCGGTCCGGCTCGGAGAACAGGATGTCCACGCCCACCCCCAGGGGGCGGGCGGCGGCCACGCGCCGCACGATGCCCCCGGTGAGGTAGCGCGGCCACGGCCACTGGCCCGCCGCGGACAGGCTTTCCTCGTCGATGTCCACGATGACCACCCGGTCCGGTGCGGGGCCCTGGGCCATATGGCTGGCCAGGCCATCGAGGATGCGGTTGTCCGCAAGCCGCACCAGGCCGGGCTCCGCCAGGCAGAACAGCGCGGTCAGCAGCAGCCCCGCCACGGTGACGGCGGCCACCAGCCGCCCGCGCGGGATGGCGGCCGGGCCGGACACGGGTTTGGCGGATGGGGACATGGGCGCTCCTTGTGCGTGCGCCGGAACGGGGCGGGGCGCGTCCGTGGACCAGCCCCTAGCGGACCAGGATTTCCACGCGCCGGTTCTTGGCCTCGGCCACGCCGGGGGCCGTGGGCACCAGCGGGTCGTTGGCGCCGTGGCCGGAAAGCGTCATGACGTCGCCGGACACGCCGCGCGCTTCGAGCATGCGGCGGATGGCGTCGGCCCGCGCCATGGACAGTTTCTGGTTGGCGGCGGGATCGCCCGCGCTGTCGCTGTGGCCGATGACCGAAACGTTGCGCACGGCGCGCCGCTTGATGTCGGCGGCGGCCTCGTCCAGCGCCGGCAGCGAGGCGGGGTCCGGCGCGGTGGAGCCGGTGGGGAAATACAGCAGGAAGCTCTTGGGCGGTTCCGGCATGACGGACACGGTGCGCCCGAACAGGCGGTCCACTTCTTGATGGGACATCACCCTGGGCGCGGCGGGCTTGTCGGCCACCTGGGTGGATTCGTTGGCGGCGGCCAGGGGCTGTTCGGCCCCGCCCGCCTGCACCACCACCCGGCCCACGCTGCCGTCGTCGTCGGGCACCAGCACCACGGTGGTCTTGGGCGCGCAGGCCCCCAGCATCAGACACAGCAGAAGGATGGAAAACAACGTGCGCATGGCGTCCCCCTATTCGGCGCGGATGAGGAAGCGGGTGCCGCGAACGCCCACGGCGGCCTGCGGCGTGCGGAAGCGGACGGCCTCGGGGGCCAGCTTGGCCAGCCTGCCGGAGGAATAGGCCGCCTCGCCGCGCTGCATGTACACGTCGAAGTCGTAGTCCTTTTCCAACGGCACGAAGCGGTAGGACTGCACCGTCAGCTCCGAGTCCGGCCCCACGGCGATGCGCGAGCCGTCCTGGAAGCTGACCCCGGCCTTGCCGTCCGGGCCGGTGCGCAGGATGTCGCCCACCTGCAACGGGTCGCCCGGAGCGGGCCGGACGAGGCTGCCCGCGCGCTCCACGGTGACGGCGCCGGATACGGAGCGGAAGTTGGCGGCGGGTGTTTCCGCCCATGTGACGGATGCCCGGAGGACAAGGCCCGGAACGAGGTTCAGGACAAGGACCAGGGCCAGCAGTGCCAGCGGCGAGCGAACGAGCAGGCGTGTGATGCGCATGGTATCCCCCCGATGTGGCGGTGAACCGCCCGCCATATGCGGCCGGTACGGGGAACGCCGTATCCGGCCAGTGTTGCGGAAGGCGGGCGCCGTCGCCGCAGACCCGTTCCGCATGCCGGTGCGCGTCGAACGCGGGCATTCCGTCCGGGGCCATGGCGGGCTTGTCCCGCTATAACTATTTTGACATTGATTTTTTTTGCATACAATTAGATTCCGGAGCAGGACGGAGCGGGGCGGGACCGATGACAGGGGAAACGGCAGCCGGGAGCGCCGCATGCCCCCGTCCTGCGCCCGTCCTGCGTCTGTCGGGCCAATGCCGGGCCAATGTCCCGACTGCCGCGCCGTCCTTGACGGGTGCGGCCCGAGCGGCTAGGGGCAGTTGCAGAACTTCCGGCATCCGGCGCCAGCCGCCGGTATCGGCCGCCCTTGCCGTACCGTATCGGCCAGGCCGTATCGGCCGTACCTTGCAGGACAGGCCGCATCGGCCACGCGCCGCCCACGCCCCGCGCATTCCGGCCCGCCCCCATCGCCCCCAACCGGACACCTCATGCAGCACGACCCGCGCAACCCGCGCTCCTCCAGAACTTCCCGCTCCGCCCCATCGTCCGGCCAGTCGTCCGGCCAGTCGTCCGGCCCTTCATCCGGCCCTTCATCCGGCACTGCGCCCTCCGCCCAGGCAGCGCCCATGCTGGCCGCCCTGCAAGAGGCGCAGGACGCCCCGGTGCAACTTTCCGGCGTGCTCGACCGCGTCATCTTCCACAACGAGGAAAACGGCTACACCGTGCTGCGCCTGCGCCCGCTGCCCAAGGGCGACATGCTCAGCGTGGTCGGCCACATGGTCTCGCCGCAGCCGGGAGCCTCGCTGAAGCTCGTGGGTCGCTGGGTGAACAACCCGCGCTTCGGGCGGCAGTTCTCCATGGAAAGCTACGAAAACCTGCTGCCCGCCTCCGTGGAGGGCATCCGCCACTATCTCGGGTCCGGCCTGATCAAGGGCGTGGGCGAATCCATGGCCGCGCGCATCGTGGACGCCTTCGGCGAGGACACCTTCCGCGTGCTGGACGAGGAGCCGGAACGGCTGCTGCGGGTCAGCGGCGTGGGCCGCAAGACCCTGGAGCGCATCAAGGCGGGCTGGTCCGACCATCAGGGCATCCGCGACCTGATCATGTTTTTGCAGCCGCACGGGGTCAGCACCGCCTACGCCGTGCGCATCTACCGCCACTACGGGCAGCAGGCCCTGGCCGTGGTTCGCGAGAATCCCTACCGCCTGGCCATGGACATCCACGGCATCGGCTTTCTTACCGCCGACACCGTGGCGGAAAAGCTGGGCTTCTCGCGCGACAGCGAACTGCGGGCGGAGGCGGGCGCCCTGTACACCCTGCAACGCCTGAACGACGACGGCCACGTCTACGTGCCGCACGACGCGCTCATCGCCCAGACCTCGGACCAACTGGACATCCGCGCCGACCTCGTGGAGGACGCCCTGCGCACCCTGGAAATCGAGGAGCGCATCGTCATCGAGGACATGGACGGCGAGCTCGGGGTGTTCCTTTCCCGTTACCATCATTACGAAACCAAGATCGCCTACTACCTGCAACGGGTGCTGCGTTCGCCCAAGGCCGTGCATTTCGAAGACCCGGAGGCCATCATCGCCGAAGTGCTGGGCAAGCTGTCCATCACCCTCGCCCCGGAACAGCTCGAAGCCGTGCGCACCGCCACCCGCTCCAAGGTCATGGTGCTCACCGGCGGTCCCGGCACCGGCAAGACCACCATCATCAACGCCATCATTCAGGTCTTCGCCGAGACGCGCGCCAAGATATTGCTGGCCGCGCCCACCGGCCGCGCCGCCAAGCGCATGTCCGAGACCAGCGGGCGCGAGGCCAGGACCATCCACCGCCTGCTGGAGTACAGCCCCAAGGAGGACGGCTTCGCCCGCAACGAGGACAACCCCCTGGCCTGCGGCCTGCTGGTGGTGGACGAGGCGTCCATGATGGACACCATGCTCATGTACCACCTGCTGAAGGCCGTGCCGCTGGGGGCCACGCTGCTCTTCGTGGGCGACGTGCACCAGTTGCCCTCGGTGGGGCCGGGCAACGTGCTGCGCGACGTCATCGCCTCGGGCGTGGTGCCGGTGGTGGAACTGGTGGAGGTGTTCCGCCAGGCCGCCGAAAGCGAGATCATCTGCAACGCCCACCGCATCAACCACGGCGAGGTGCCGCCGCTGGAATCCTCGCGCGACCGGCTGTCCGACTTCTACTTCATCCGCCAGGACGACCCCGAGAAGGTCGTGGAGATGATCGTGGAACTGGTGCGCGACCACATCCCGCGCCGCTTCGGCCTGCATCCTGTCAACGACATCCAGGTGCTTACCCCCATGCACAAGGGTGCGGCCGGGGCGGGCAACCTGAACGTGCGGTTGCAGCAGGCCCTGAACGGCCAGACCCTGTGCGTGCAGCGCGGCGAGCGGCAGTACCGCCTTGACGACAAGGTGATGCAGATCCGCAACAACTACGACAAGGACGTCTTCAACGGCGACATCGGCCGCATCTGCCTGGTGGACCCCAAGGAACGCCAGCTCACCGTGCGCTTCGACGAGCGCAACGTGCCCTACGCGTGGGAAGAACTGGACGAGATCGTCCCCGCCTACGCCATTTCGGTGCACAAGTCGCAGGGCTCCGAATACCCCGCCGTGGTCATCCCCGTGCTCACCCAGCACTACATGCTGTTGCAACGCAACCTCATCTACACCGGCGTCACGCGCGGCAAGCGCCTGGTGGTGCTGGTGGGCGAGCCGCGCGCCTTGGCTATGGCCGTCAAGAACAACCGCATGCACAAGCGCCATACCCGGCTGGCCCGGAGGCTGGCGCTGGGGTTGGGCGCGGGGTAGGCAGGGCGGAGAAGGAGAGAAATCTCTGAAGTTGCCTGTCCGCAACAGGGAGAGAAAGAAGATGCCTCAGGAAATCGTTGCCGTCGTGAATGTCCGCCGTCTGACGCCCCGCGCCGTGCGTTCCTTCGCCGCCGCGCTGGCGGTGCTGGTGCTGGCCGCCCTGATGCTGGCCGGGTGCGCCGGGCGCGGACCGCGCGAGACCGCGCCGCCGCGTTTCACCGAACTGGAACGCCATCCGCAGGATCTTTCCGTATACGCCGCCCGCGCGGGCGGTGACAGCCCGCTGCTGGACGCCGCCACCCAGGCCGCGCAGGACGAGCGCTGGAACACCCGTTTCTTCGCCCCGTGGTTGCAGACCCGCACCGGCGTCACCATCGCAGAGGTGGCCCGCACCGCGCCCTACCTGACCAAGGACGGCCGCCCGCGCGGCCACGCCGAAAACCTGCTGCCGTGGGACGCCAGCCGCTTCGCCACGCTGACCGCCAACTGCGACGCCGCGTCCTTCCCGGCCCTGGCAGAGCGCGGCATCATCGTGCGCAACACCGCCCTGCGCGAACTGCCCACCCTGCGCCCCTCGTTCACCAATCCCGACAAGGCCGGGCAGGGCTACCCCTTCGACGATCTGCAACGCTCCGCCGTGTGGACCGGCACGCCGGTGTTCATCTCGCACGTGTCGCTGGACCGGGCGTGGCTGTACTGCGAAACCGGCTTCGCCTCCGGCTGGGTGCCCGCCGAACACGTGGCCCTGGCCGACGCCACCTTCCGCGCCCTGTACCAGAACGGCCGCTACGCCGCCGTGCTGCGCGACGACGTGGCCCTGATGTCGGCGGCCGTGCAGTCGGGGACTGGCGGAACGGGGGCCTTCATCGCCACCGCGCACATCGGCGCGGTGTTCCCCGTGGCCGTGGAATCGCCGGGCGGGCTCACCGTGCTGGTGCCCCTGCGCGACGCCGACGGCCGCGCCGTGCTCGGCCAGTCCGTCCTGCCCGCCGGATACGCGGCCATGAAGCCGCTGACCATCAGCGCCGCGCGCATGGCCGAGGTCGGCAACCGCATGATGGGCCAGCCCTACGGCTGGGGCGGCATGTACGAGAACCGCGACTGCTCGGCCACCCTGCGCGACCTGTTCGCCCCCTTCGGCATCTGGCTGCCGCGCAATTCCGCGTCGCAAGCCAGGGCCGGGCGGTTCGTGGACTTCGGCAACGCCTCGCCCGACGGCAAGGAAGCCATCATCCGCGCCCAGGGCGTGCCCTTCCTGACCCTGCTGTGGCTCAAGGGGCACATCACCCTGTACCTTGGCGAATACGACGGCCATCCGGTGATGTTCCACAACATCTGGGGGTTGCGCGTGTTCAACAACGTCGGCGAGAACGGCGAACGCGGGCAGGAAGGCCGGTTCATCCTCGGGCGTGCGGTGGTGACCTCGCTGCGGCCCGGCACCGAACTGCCCAACCTGACCACCCCGGACGGGCTGGTGGCCCGCATGCTGGGCATGTCCATCCTGCCCGGCGGGGCTGGCCTGTCCGGCGTCCCGGCAGTGGGGCAGTAGCGTGGGCAGGGGGAAGGGCGCGGGTGCACACTCGGCGCGGGGAGCGGCCATGAGCGGCCATGCCTTTTTCGCGCTGACGCTGGGCTGCAAGATCAACCAGTACGAGACCGAGGCCGTACGCGAGGCATGGCTGGCACGTGGCTGGCGCGAGGCCGCCGACCCGGCCGGGGCCGACGTGCTGCTCATCAACTCGTGCGCGGTCACCGCGCGCGCCGTGGCCGACGTGCGCCAGGCCGTGGCCCGCCTGCACCGGGCCGCGCCGCACGGGCGCATCGTGGTCACCGGCTGCGCGGCGCAGGTGCTGCGCGAGGATATGGCGGCGCTGCCCGGCGTGGCCGACGTGGTGGGCCAGCAGGCCAAGGTTTCGCTGCTGCGCTACGACCCGGAAAAGGGCGCGGCGGGCGCTGGCGGGGACGAGGTGGACGGAAGCGAGGACGCTTCCGCACCCGACGCCGTCTTTCCGGCCTTCCGCATCGACGGCTTCACCCGGTCGCGTCCGGTGCTCAAGGTGCAGGACGGCTGTTCGCACCGCTGCACCTACTGCATCGTGCCGCTGGCGCGCGGCGCGGCCCGCAGCCGCGACCCGCGCGAGGCCTTGGCAGAGGCGCGCCGCCTGCTGGACGCGGGGTTCCGCGAACTCATCGTCTCCGGCGTGAACCTGCGCCAGTACGGGCGCGATTTGCCCGGCGGCGGGCCGGACTTCTGGGATCTGCTGGCCTTTCTGGAGCGGGAACTGGCCCCGCAATGGGCGGGCCGGGCCCGGCTGCGCATCAGTTCGCTGGAGCCGGGCCAGCTTGGCGGGCACGCGCTGGACGTGCTGGCCGAAAGCCGTCTGGTGGCCCCGCAGCTGCATCTTTCGTTGCAGAGCGGCAGCCCCGGCGTGCTGCGCCGCATGGGGCGGGCCCATTACCGGCCGGAACCGCTGCTGGATTTCGCGCGCGAACTGGCCGAAGTGTGGCCGCTGTTCGGCCTTGGGGCGGACATCCTGACCGGCTTCCCCGGCGAGACGGACGGGGAGTTCCGCGAAACGCTGGACTTCGTGGACGCGTTGCCGCTGACCTACGCCCATGTCTTTCCGTATTCGCGGCGGCCGGGCACCCCGGCGGCGGCGATGCAGGGGCAGTTGTCGCAGGAGGTGAAGAAGCGCCGGGCGGCGAAACTGCGCGGCGCGGTGGCGGCGAAGAAGTCCGCCTTCCTGCACCGCCTGCTGAACGAGCCGCAACTGCTGGTGGCCCCGGAGGGAGCGCGCGGGTTGAAGGGCGTGTGCGAGTATTACGCCGAGTGCAGGTTTGCCGGTGGACGGAGTCCTGCTGCGGGGCAGGGCGGGGACGGCGTCGGTTCCGGGGAACTGGTGGCCGTGCGTCCGTTGGCCGTGGAGCGTGACGGCCTGCTGGTGGAAACGGTGTAACTGCCAGGCTTGCTTGCGATTTTGAACGAATACGGCTGCCCGTCGTGCTTGTGCATGGTGGGCAGCCATTGTTGTTGAGGGGGACGTTGGGTGATGAACCCGGTGGATTCGTAGGGAATTTCGTGAGTGAGATCATCCGGGCAATTTTTCTGCCAGCGCACCCCGTCCACAATGAAAACGTTGAAAGGGGAGGGGTGCGGGGAGGGGAAAAATTTCAATGTTTCCCCTCCCCGTATTCTCTTCCGCCTTTCTCTTCCTTCCTTCTTTCCCCTACTTCCCCCGCAACTGCCGCAAGGCGTCGTAGGCGGCGCGGGCGTTGTAGCTGCTGCGCACGAGGGGGGCGGAGAACACGTGGGGGATGCCGAGGGCGTGGCCGTGGGCGGCGTAGCTTTCGAACACCTCGGGGTGGACGTAGCGCTGCACGGGCGGGTGGTTGCGGCTGGGGCGCATGTACTGGCCGATGGTGGCGATGTGGCAGCCCGTGGCGGCCAGGTCGGCCAGGGTGGCGCGCACCTCGTCGTCGGTTTCGCCAAGGCCCACCATCAGACCGCTTTTGGCGATGGCCCCGGCGGCGCGCACGCGGCCCAGCAGTTCCAGGCTCTGGGCGTAGTCGGCCTGCGGGCGGATGCGCGGGTAGTGCGCGGGCGGGGTTTCCACGTTGTGGTTGATGATGTCCGGCGCGGCGTCCAGCACGGCGTCCAGCGCGGCCCGGCTGCCCCGGAAGTCGGGGATGAGCACCTCGATGGTGGCGGGCTGGCCGTCCCGGGCGGCGGGCAGGGTTTCGCGCAGGGCGCGCACCGTGGCCGCGAAGTGGGCGGAGCCGCCGTCGGGCAGGTCGTCGCGGGTGACGGAGGTGACCACCACGTGCGAAAGGCCCAGGCGCGCGGCGGCCTCGGCCACGCGGTGGGGTTCGTCCGGGTCGGGCAGGGCGGCCTGGCCGGGGGTGATGTTGCAGAAGGCGCAGTTGCGCGTGCACACGTTGCCCAGGATGAGGAACGTGGCCGTGCCCGAAGAGAAGCATTCGAACATGTTCGGGCACTTGGCGCTCTGACACACGGTGTTCAGGCGCAGGTCGTCCACCAGCGAACGGGTGGCCCCGTAGGTGTGGCTACAAGGCAGCTTGACCCGCAGCCACGGCGGAATCCGCAAAGATGGCGCGGAATTGCCGGGCACAGACATCCTTAACCTCCTGCATGGCGGGGGAATCGCCGTCCAGTTCGCGGTGCAGCGACGTGGCCTGTGCGTCGGGCAGGCCGCACAGGGTGATCATGTCGAACAGCGACAGGTCGCGCCCCACGTTCAGGGCGAACCCGTGGTACGAGGTCCAGCGGCGCACGGCCATGCCGATGGAGCATATCTTGCGGTTTCCGATCCACACGCCGGGGCGGCCCTCCCATCGGGCGGCGGACAGCCCGAAGTGCCCCAGCGTGGAGATGACCACTTCTTCCAGGTCGTGGAACATCCGGCGCAGGCCGCCGGGCCGCCGGGCCACCCGGAACACCGGGTAGGCCACCAGTTGGCCGGGGAAATGGCAGGTGATGTTGCCCCCGCGCGACGACTGCACGAGGTCGATGGACTGCGCCGCCAGCCATTCGCGGCCCACGTGCAGGTTTTCGCCCCCGCCGTTGCGGCCAAGGGTGATCACCGGGTGGTGCTCCAGCAGGTACAGCGTTTCTTCCGCTCCCGCCGCCACTTCCTCCAACCGTGCCCGTTGCAGGGCGTCGGCCTCCGCGTAGCGGACGAGGCCCAGGTCGATGATGTTCATGCGCGTGAGGTTCCGGTTGGAATGGGCCGGGGGCGGGTGCGCCCCCGGCCCGGAAGTTTTCGTCGGGCCGGACTAGTCGTCGCGCCGGGGCTTGCGCCGCCGGGAGTGGTGCTGGCCCGCGTTGTCCGGGCGGTCGTCCCGCCGGTCATCTCGACGCTCATCCCGCCGATCGGGACGACGGTCCGTGCGCTGGTCGGCCTGCGGACCGGGGCGGCGGTCGCCGCGCTGGTCGCCGTTGCGTTTCCCACGTCCGGTTCGTTCGGACTGGTTGCCCGGACGGGCCTGCTGCGGGCGCTGCTGCCCCCCGTCACGACGGTCTGCGGGACGACGTTCCTCGGTGCGTCGGTCTTCGGCGCGGCGATCGTCGGCACGGCGCGGGGCGCGGCCGTCGCCGCCGGGCTTGCCTTCCCGGTCGAAGTGACGGCGCGGCTTGCCCTTGAGGCCTTCGTCGGGGCGCTGCCGGCCCCCGAAATCGCGCGGCGCGTCAGGCCGGGCGTCGGGGTGGCGTTGGCCGCCCCGTTCACCCCGTTCGCCCCGCTCCACCCTGTCCATCCGGTCGGGGCGGCGCTCGTGGCCGCGTTCCTGATTGCCGTCCTGCCGCGGGCCGCGCGGCTGCCGGTCATGATCGGCCCGGCCGTCCCGCCGTCCTGCCTGGTCGGCGTCGTGCCGCTGGCGGCGGGCATTGCCGAAGGGGCGCTGCGGGCGGCCCTGTGCGCGCTGCTGGCCGTCGCGTTCGCCCTGTGTCCGTCCCCGGCCTTGGCCATGTTGTCCCCGCCGTGCGGACGGCGCGGCCTCGGCCGCCTCGTCCCATGCATTCAGGGCGCGCCGGGCCGTGGCGTTGGGGCCGTGCCCCTCTTGCCCGGCAGCATCCTGCCCGCCGCGCCGTGGACGGCGGTTGGCCCATTGGCCGTGCTGGTTGTCCTGCTGGCCTTCCTTGCGGGAGGCGCGCTGCCCGTCAGGGTGATGTTCTCTCCGTGCAGCGCGCTGCCCGTCGGGCTGACGTTCTTTCCGGGCAGCCTGCTGTCCGTCGGGATGACCGGCGCCCCGTCCGGCCTTGCGCATGCCGGTGCTTCCCCCGCGCCCGGTGCGCCCGGCCCGCCTGTCACCCGGTTCCGCGCGGTTGCCGAAATCATCGGGCAGGCCGCCCTGGCGGCGGGAGCCGTAGCCCATTCCACCGGATTCACTCATGAAGCCGCCATCGAAATGCGCACCGGCTCCACCGTCGTGGGTGCGGCCGCGCCGCGCGGCGAAGCGGGGTACCCCGCGCCGTTGCGCGGCCCTGCCCCCGTGCGGCTGGTTTGGCTGGTTGGCGAACATCTGGCCGTAGGTCTGCCCGTGGTCCGGCCCGTCGGCACGGTTGCCGTCGGGTTCGGACGGGTCGTGCCCGTCATGCCCGTCATGCTTGCCGAAATCGCCGTCGTCTCCCGCCCCGGCCCCGGCTGCACCGGGCGTATCCCACTGCGGGGCTCCTTCCATCAGGAAGGCGGGCTGCATGTCGTCCTCGTCGCCCAAACCACCGGGCATTTGCGCCGCACGGCCCGCAACCTTGCCCCGCGCGGGCTTGCCTCTGGAGTCCTTGCCCGCCGCGCCCGCGTTCCCGGGTTCCCGGCCAGGCGGGGTCCATTCCAGTTCCAGCGCGCCGGACTTCCGGTCGCGGCGCTCCACCTCGGGCCAGGTAATCTCGATGGCCGTGCCGGAATGCACCTGGCGCGCGTCGTGCAGCAGGGCCAGCCCCCGCTCGGAGCAGGCGTAGCGCGCGGGTTCGCGGCGGCCTGGCAGCGGGAAGGCGTCGGAAATGATGCGGATGGTGTCGCGCGGCGGCGCCACCTTGTCCGCCTCGCCCAGCAGCACGAAGGACAGGCTGGCCGTGCCCTTTTCCAGCTTGGCCCGACGGCTCAAGTCTTCCAGCCACGCGGGCGCGCCCTGGATGGGGAAGGTGAAGTGGCACCAGCCGCCCGCGCCGCCCTGTTCCAGCAGGGGGCACTGGTCGTGGTGGGGGCAGGGGGCCAGCGGGGCCAGCCCCACCTCCATGGCCGCGCGGCGGAACTGGGTGACGTAGCGCGCCCCCAGCCGCGTGCCCGGCTCGATGACCAGTATGCGGCCGCCGTGGGCCAGCGCGGACCCGGCCATCTCGGCCAGTTCTTCCATGCGGTAGTCCAGCGGTTCGTCGCGGCGGGGCTTCAGTTCGTTCAGCACGTTGCCCGCCAGGATCAGCGCCGCGTCGCCGCGCGCCTCCTTCAGGGCCGCCTCCATGGGGGCGCGCAGGGTGCGCAGCGCCCAGGGCGATTCCTCGCCCGCGATGACCTGCAACAGATCGCGGCCCACCTCCAGCGGGTGGGGGGCGATGTCCGCGCACAGGAAGGTCAGCGGCAGGCCGCGCAGGTCGGGCCGGGCCAGCCACAGGGCCAGCGGCAGGGTCAGCGGGCCGCTGCCCAGGTCGAGGATCAGCGGGCGCTCCAGCAGGGCGTCGCGGTCCACCAGTTCCAGCGAGGGCAACAGGCGGCCAAGGCGCACCAGGTTCCACGGCATGAAGTAGCGCAGGTAGGCGGAAAGCAGGCGCGGGGCCGCCCAGTACGGCTCGGAGAGCGCGCCGCGCTCGCTGGTGAGCATTTGCGACAGGTCGCGGATGGCCATGGGCAGGTCGCGTCGGTGCGCGGTGCGCAGCGGGGCCACGGTGTCCAGCGCCGTGGGCAGGGATTCCAGGCGCTGCCGGTATTCCGGCGACAGGGCGGCGAAAAGATGGTGCATGCGAAGTCCGTTGGTTGGGTGCCGGCGTTGCCGGCGATGCATGGGCTGCCGCGCGTGCGGGGCGCGCGCGGGGTGCGGCCCTCGCCGGATCCGGGCGTGCCGGGGCGGGGCCGGTGTCGTGGCGCCCTGGATGATGGCCGGGCGCGGGTGCGGGCGGCTGTCGGCAACGTGCCGCCCGGTGCCGCCCGGATCGGGAAGTCGCGGAATCGGGGGAGCGGCGGGCGCGTGGCCGGCCGGGCTCCCGGTATTCAGGTGTCGCTCGTGGTCTCGCATGCCCGGAACATGTTCCGGGACATGCAGGGGGTACGCCGCCCGTGTGCCCGGCTCCCGCTCCCCCTGTCCGGAGACGCGGCATGGCCGGGGCGCGGGGAGAACGGTGCCGGTACGGGGCGCTCAGGCCCGCCGTGCGGGCATCGTTGCCGGGCCGTCAGCGAAAGCGCATGTGGCGCAGGAACGCGGCGGCGAAGTCGCTGGCGGCAGCCAGGTCCACCACGCGGCAACCCGCGCGCCAGGCGGCGATGCGCCCGCGCAGTTCCGGCCGGAGCAGCAGCAGTTCGGCCCCGCGCAGCGAGGCGTTGCCCACGGCCCGTGTGCGTCCGGCCACTCCGGCGGGCAGGAATCCCAGTGTTTCGAGGTCATCGGGGCGGGCGTGTTCGCCCAGCGCCCCGGCAAGGTACACGGCGTCCAGCGCCGTTCCGGGCATGCCGGCTTCCGCCAGCAGCCGTTCGTAGGCCAGGGAGAAGGCGGCCTTCACCTTCAGCACCTCTTCTACGTCGCCCGCCGAAAGATGCAAGCCCCCCGGCAGGGGCAGGCGCCGTTCGCCGCGCACCTCGACCAGCGAGGTGGCAAGGCGGCGCGCCAGCGGGGAATGCGGTTCCATCACGAAGCGGCCGTCTTCGTCAAGCAGCCCGGCGCGCAACAGCACCCGGAGCAGCGAAAGATACCCCGTGCCGCACAGGTGGGTGGGGGCGGCGGGCGTGGCGTCGTCCTCGGGCAGCACGGTGGGGGCGAGCCCGGCGGGGCCGAGGGTGAAGGCCGCAATGGCCCCCGGCTGGGCCACCCCGCCGCAGGACAGGCCGATGCCTTCCAGCGCCGGGCCAAGGGCCACGCTGGTCACCAGGGCGCTGTCCGGCCCGGTGGCCAGCACGAATTCGCCGTTGGTGCCCAGGTCCGCCAGCAGGAAGGGGAAGCGGGGAGGGGCGGATTCCGCTGGCGGGACCGGCGGGAGGACGCCCGGCGCGGACAATATCCCGCCATCCGGCTCAGACAATATCCCGCCACCCGGCGCGGCCGCGAGCCCGCCGTAGAGCAAGGCGGCCATGCCCGCCGCCACGTCGCCGCCCACGAAAGGCGCGGGCTGCGGGGGAATCCACACCTCGGGCACGGCGGCCATGTCGGCCAAGTCGGCCAAGTCGGCCGGTTCCGGCAGGGCTTCCGCCGTGCCGCCCGCGTAGTCCAGCCGGTAGGGGGCGGCGGCCAGGCCGGACACGTCGCGGCCCAGCAGGATGGCGGTCATGGCCGTGTTGCCCGCCACGCACAGCCCGCGCACCGGGCCGGGCAGCCCGGCGGCGATGCGGCCCACGGCGGCCAGGGTCAGGCGGCGCAGGGCGGCCAGCCCGGCGGGGGACGAGGCCACGGCCAGGCGGGACATGACCTCGCTGCCCGCGCCCATCTGGGGGTTCAGTTCCGCGCCGTGGGCCACGCGGCGGCCGTCCGGAGCCAGGGCCGACCAGTGCAGGGTGGTGGTGCCAAGGTCGATGGCCAGCAGCAGGGGGGTGCCGGTTGCGAGGCAGGGGGCTGCCCCGGCTGTCTGAGACATTCCGGGCGGGGGGGCGTCCGCCACCCGCGTGCGGCGTGGGGCCGCTCCGGCGGGCAGGGTGAAGGCCATGCCGCCATCGGGAGGGACGCCCGTATCCCTTGGGTGCGGCGGGGCGTGGCGGCACAACAGCCGCCAGCCGTCGGTCAGTTCCGGCCCGGAAAAATGGGCTTCGTCGGCGGGGAGGGGCGCCGGGGTCCCACGGGTGAAACGCGCCGCGCAACGCCCGCAGCGGCCCAGGCCGGAACACAGCGCGGGCGGGTCCACCTGGCCGCTCATCCACACCAGTTGGGCCAGGGTGGCGGCCGGGACCGCCGCGTCGCCATCCCGGCCGTCTCGAACAGCGGAGCCGCCCATGTCCTGGGAGCCGCCCGGACCCGCAGGCAGGGGCAGGCGCAGGGTGCGCCCGTCCGGCAGGGTCACCTCGGCCACGGCCCGCGGCGCGTCCGTTCCGGCGGGCGTCCCGGCCATGCGCGCGGCCGGGCGTGGGGGTGATTTCGGCGGGGATTGGGGGGACATGCGGCTCCCTGGCCTGGTTCCGGGAATGGCTTCTTGCCTGCAACTGCCTCAAGACGCTGCATATGGCAAGGGGCCACGGCCTTCCGGCCCCGGCGGGCCGGGTACCCCCGGTTTGGCATTCCGCGGGCGCGGAACGTGGCGCGTTGGCGGTTATCATTGCATATTCGATAACAGTCCTGTATGGTTAGATGGATATCTCGGATTTCTGCGAAAGGGGTTTCGGGCATGGAACTCGTGCTTGGCGCGGTGGTCGGTTTTCTGCTGCTGGTGATGGTGCTGGTTTCGACCCAGCGCTCCAAGGCCGCGCACGAGGAACGCCTGCGCCAACTGCACGCCCGGCGCCGCGCGCTGGCCGTGGACTTGCGCAAGTTGCAGGAAAACATGCAGCAGTTGAAGATCGTGGAGCACGAACTGCGCCGCAAGCTGGCCGAGGCCGACGAGCGCGCCAGCCGCGAGGTGGAGGTGCGCAGGCAGCGCGAGGCGCGCCAGCAGGCAATCCGGTTCGGCAGCATTCTCGACGTGCTGCTGCACGAGCGGCTTCTGTCCGCCGAACAGTTGGCCAAGGCCCGCAGCTACAAGGACCAGACCCGCTCGCACTACCCGCTGTCCGAAATCGTGACCATGTTGGACTACGTCAAGGCCGACGTGGTGCAACGCATGCGCCAGCGCTACCCCAAGCTGTCCGACGAATAGCCGGGGCGGCGGCCCGCCGGGTCGCCCGTGGCCCAGCGCCCCGGCCATTGGGGACGTCCGCTCCGCGCGCGCCCGTTCCGTCTCCCCGCGCGCTTGGCGCTCATCTTGCATGAAAAACGGTGACGGCAGGATTCTCCCTCTTCCGGCCAGATGTTCCCCAAACCGGCCAGATTCCCGCTGACCCGGCCAGGCCCATGCGGCCGCTTGACCCGGCCCGCCGTCGCTGCCACTATCCGGCCATTACGCACCCACGCGCGAGGAGCCCGCACCACATGAACAAGATTCTGGCGCAGGACGAGGTCGATGCACTGCTTCGCGGCCTTTCCGGCGGCGAGATAGAGAGCGAGACCGACATCCCCGAGGACGACTCGGGCATCGTTCCGTTCGACCTCGCCAACCAGGACCGCATCATTCGCGGCCGCATGCCGGTTCTTGAAATCGTCAACGACCGGTTCGCGCGGCTGTGCACCAACGCGCTGTCCAACACGGTGCGCAAGCGGGTGGAGCTGAACCCCATCTCCATCGACATGACCAAGTTCGGCGATTTCATGCGCTCGCTGCCGGTGCCCACCAGCATCAACATCTTCAAGATGGAGCCGCTGCGCGGCAACGCCATCATCGTGGTGGACTCGCGCCTGGTCTTCGCCCTGGTGGAGAACTTCTTCGGCGGCGCGGGCAGCCAGCCCAAGATCGAGGGCCGCGAATTCACGCGCATCGAGCAGGCCATCGTGGACCGGGTGATCAAGATCGCCCTGGACAACATGGAAGAATCGTGGCGGCCGGTGCACGACGTGAGCCTGGAACTGGTGCGCTCCGAGATCAACCCGCAGTTCGCGGCCATCGTGCCGCCCAGCGACGTGGTGGTGGTGATCACCTTCGAGGTGGAACTGGAAACGGCCATCGGCTCCATGGTCATCTGCCTGCCGTACGCCACCATCGAACCCATCCGTTCCAAGCTGCACGCCAGCTTCCAGACCGAACGCCTGGAAGTGGACCACGCCTGGGTCTCGCGCCTGAAGGAACGGCTGCTGGAAACCCCGGTGAACCTCAAGATACGCTTCGGCGAAACCAAGATCACCGGCAACCAGTTGCTGCGGTTGCAGGTGGGCGACGTGCTGCTGCTGGACACGGACACCGACGACCTGCTGGAGTGCACCGTGGAAGGTGTGACCAAGTTCTGGGGCATTTCCGGCACGGTGAAGGCCAACAAGGCCTTCCAGATCATCAACGAAGAGGAGCCGCGCTATACCTGACGCGCGGCGGCCCGCCACGCGCGGGACATGCAGGAAGAACGGCGGCGCGCCCGAAAGGGTGCGCCGTCTTGCGTCGCGGGAGAAGGCAGGAGCGGCGGATGCGGCCAAATCTGGCTGGACGCGGCCGGGTGCGGGAAGATGCGAGAGGACGCGCGTGGACGCGGGCGCCACGCCGTTTCCCGCGCATGCGCTCAATAGCGCACGCGGGTCAGGGTCAGTCCCTGCGCCGGGGCCGTGGCGGGGGCCGCCTTGCGGTCGCGGGCGGCCAGCACGGCGGGCACGTCGTCCGGGTGCAGCCTGCCGCGCCCCACGGCCACCAGCAGGCCCATCATGTTGCGCACCATCTGCTTGAGAAAGCCGTCAGCCTCGAAGTCCCAGGCGATGACGCGCGCCGCCTCCGGGGGGGCGGTGGCGTCGGGGTCCATGGCCGGCAGCGTCAATGGGAACGGGGGGAACGGGGGGAGCGGGGGCAGCGAGGGAGGGCCGGGCAGGGGATCGCCTTCGTACCGGCGGGCCACCGTGGTCACGGTGCGCACGGTGGTGGCGATGTCGGTGCCGGTGTTCTGGAAGCTGGCGAAATCATGCGTGCCGTGCAGGTGCGCGGCGGCGGCGTCCATAGCGCTCAGGGCGTCCGGGTCCAGCGGCCCCGTGGCCCAGACGAAGGGGGCCAGCCGGGGCGGCACCCAGCGCCGGGTGGGCCACAGGCGGTAGGTATAGGTCTTGCCGCGCGCGCTGAACCGGGCATGGAAGTCGTCGGGCACGCGGGTGACGGCGACCACGGCGATGTCGTCGGGCAGTCCGGCGTTGAAGGCGCGCTGCCAGTCCAGGTCCGCCTTGTGGTCGGGCACGTCCATGTGGGCTACCTGGGCTTCGGCGTGCACGCCCGAATCGGTGCGGCCCGCGCCGTGCACGCGCACTGGCGCGCCCACGACGCGCTCGGCGATGCGTTCCAGTTCGCCCTGCACGGTGCGCGGCCGGGACCGGCCGACACAGGCCTGGATCTGCCACCCCGCAAGGTGGGTGCCCACGTAGGACACGGTCAGCGCGAGACGGGCCATGCGCTATTCGAGGGGCAGTTGCATGCGGGTGAGCGCCTCGGACAGCTTGGCGGCCTTTTCCGCCTGCACGTAGGTCAGGATTTCGCCCGCCTGCCTGCCGCGCATGCCCGCCAGAATCCTGACGGCGATCTTCTCGTCCAGGGTTTCCAGCACGGCCGCCGCCTGCTTGGCCTTCATGTTGGTGTACACGTCCACCAGATGGCGCAGCTTCTCGTCCTTCATGCCCTGCGCGTCCTTGAGCATGGTCTGGATGCGCGCCTCAAGGTCCTGCATCTGGGCCAGCTTGGCGTCGATCTGCTGCTCCAGGCTCTTCAGTTCCTGCTCGCGGCGGTTCAGGTCTTCCTGGCGGCGGTTCAGGTCGTCGCGGGAAAGCTGGTTGGCGGCGGCGCCCGTGCCTGCGGAGGCGGGGATGGCCGGGGTGGCGGGCGGCACGGCGGCCGGAGCGGGCTGGGCTTCGGCGGCCCAGGCCGTGCCGTCGCGGGTCATGCGGTTGCGCACGTCGTTGACGGCGGGCGTGGCTGGGAAGAGGGACGGCGCGGGAGCGGCGGCGACAGCGGAGACGGCGGCGACGGTAGCGACGGGGGCCGCCGGATCGGCGGGTGCCTGCCTGGCCGCCGCCGGAGACGCCAGGCCCGTGATCCGGGCGATGTCCGCCGCCAGCGGCAGGTCCAGCGAGCCGCCGGACTGGCCACCGGCCTGGCTGGTGGTCTGGCCGGCGGCCTGACCGAGGGACGGAACCTGCGCGCCGGGCGCCGTGGCCACCACGGCGGGTGCGGCGCCCGTGGCGAACGGCCACGGCTGTTCCAGGGCAAAGCCCGCCAGCAGCGCCACCTTGAGGGCGGCGGCGGCGATGAGCCAGCGGCAGAGCCTAGAAAGACGGAGGCTCGAAGCGAAGCGTTGCGGTTTCGTCATAGGTACGCTGTTCGCGGAGGAGTTCGTCGTGCGCATGGCGGGCCGCCTGTTTTTCCTTGAGCTTTTCCAGCAGGTTGCGTTCCTGAGATTTCTTTACCAACTCGGCGCGGGCCTGTTCCGCCATCTGGGCCAGCATGCGCAGGCGCAGTTCGGCGTGGGTCAGGTCTTCGCGCAGGCCGCGCAGGAAGTTGCGTTGCAGCCAGAGTTCGTCGCGCGAGAGGCGCGCGTCTTCGTACAGTTTCCGCTCCGCTTCGGCAATGGCCGCGCGCACCGCGTCCACCTGGCGCTGCTGCGCCTCGTGGGCGGCCTTGGCGCGGGCGAAGGCCAGCTTGGCCTGTTCCTCCAACTGTTCCCGGTAGTCGAGAACCTGTTGCAGGCGGAAACGGAACGGGGGCATGGAGGGTCCCTTGGCGGTTGTTGCCGGTGCGGCGGCGTCGGAATGTCGCCGCGCCGCGACCGGTGCCTCCGGAATAGCAAATACCGGGCCGCATGCGCCGGGTGGCTGGCGCGGCGGCGTCGGCTAGGCCAGTATGGTGCCCAGCAAGGCCGAGAGTTCGCCCAGGATGATGCACGCCCCCAGGAAATCGCCGTTCAGGCCGCCCTCGCGCCGGGCCAGCGAGGCCAGCCAGGCCACGGTGCAGGCGCAGGGCAGGGCGGCGGCCAGCACGGCGGGCGGCCCGGCCAGGGCCACGCCGGTGGCGGCGGCCACTCCGGCGCAGAACAGCACGGCCGTGTGGGTGGCCCCGGCCGAGGTCAGGCGGCCCAGGGTGGAACGGGTTCCGGCGGGCACGCAGGCCGCCAGCACCACGCAGGAGGCGCGGCCCAGCACGGGAGCCCATACCAGCGCCCCGGCCCGGTCCATGGCGATGACCTCGTGGGCCAGCACCACCTGCCCCAGCACCCCGAAGACGATGCCCAGCACCCCGAAGGCCCCGATGCGGCTGTCCTTCAGGATGTCCCAGAACCGGTCGCCGGTGGCGGAACTGCCCCAGGCGTCCATGAGGTCGGCCCAGCCGTCCCAGTGCAGCCCGCGCGTGGCCCACAGCAGCAGGGCCGCGTAGCCCAGGGCCTGCACCCATGGGTGCCCGCCGAGCAGCCCCAGCAGGAACGGCCCGGCGCAGACCAGCCCGGCCAGCAGCCCCACCAGCGGGTAGTGGGCCACCCCGGCGGCCATTTCCGCGTCGGTGGCGGCACGGGCCGGGGCAAGGCGGGTCAGGAAGCCCGTGGACAGGGCAAAGGCGCGCCACTGGGCGGCCAGCAGGGGGGCCAGCCTCACCGGCAGTCCTCCAGCAGCACTTCCATGCCCGGTTGCAGCCAATGCCGCTCGGCGGCGGAGGCCTTGTCCGCCGCCAGTTCCATGTAGCCCTGGCTGCCCGCCACCAGGCCGGTGCGGCCGGAAGGGATGTCCGCATAGGTTGCGGCGCGGGCGATGTCGATCAGGGTGCCGTCGGGCAGGTGCAGGCGGCAGGCGGCCAGCCAGTCCCATTCGCGCAGGGAGAGGTTCAGCACCACGTTGCCGAAGCGGTCCACGTGCAGCACGGCGGCGTGCACGCCGTCCGCCTCGCGCCGGGGCATGGCCCACGGCGGGCGAGCGAGGTCGGTGGGCAGCACGGGGTCGCCGAAGGCGGCCGGGGATTCGCCCCCCGCCAGGCGCGCGGCCAGCGGGGCCAGCACGTCGCGGCCGTGAAAGGTGGCGCTTTGCGGTTCCGGCAGGCGGGCCGGGTCCAGTCTGCGCAGCACGGCGTCGATCCGGGCTTCCGCGGCCAGGTGCAGCAGGCCGTTGTCCGGGGCCAGCATCACCTGTCCGCCCGTCTCCATGGAAACGAGGCCGCGCGGCGTGCCCACGCCGGGGTCCACCACGCAGATGAAGATGGCTCCGGGCGGAAAGTGCGGATGGCTGGCGGCCAGGAAGAAGGCGGCGGTCTCCACCCGGTGGGGCGGCACGCCGTGCGAGATGTCGATGACCGGCACGGCCGGGGCCAGCCGGTGCAGTACGCCCTTGAGCTGGCCCACGTACGGGTCGTCCAGCCCGAAGTCGGTCAGCAGGGCGAAGCAGCGGGCATGGGCGCGGGGTCTGGCCGACGCGGCGGAGGACGGGACCGTTGCGGCAGGCGGGCAGGACGGGCCAGATGAGGCGGACGGGCGATGTGGGGTGTCCATGGGCGCTCCGTGGTTGTGGAGGGAGGCGGGACGGTCCGCGCGCGGTGTGGGGCATGGCGCGGTATCGGACGCCGCGCCAGGGCACGCCCGGCGGGCGGCATGGTTGTACCCTAGCGCGGGCGCGGCGCGACCACAAGCGGGGCGGGGCTGGCCGGGGTCTCCGCTTGGGTGCGTTTTTCCGCCTTGCCGTGGCGGTCCTTCAAACCACGGAACCCGCTGTGGGGCTGCGATGGCTCACAACCACGGAACCCGCCTTGCGGCGGGTTCCATGGCGCAGCGGTGAACGGCTGCGGAGCGTGAGCGGGGTACGAGCGGATCAGCGGTTGGCGCGGTCGAAGGTGATGTTGAACGACAGCGCGTAGAGGTGGTGGAAGAAGTCCACGTATTCCACGAACACGTCGTCCGGCACCGTGATGCGCGCGGGCGCGAAGTTGAGGATGCCCTTGATGCCCGCGTCCACCAGGTGGTTGGCGGCGCGCTGGGCGCGTTCCGGCGGCGTGGTGATGATGCCGATCTCCACGTCGAGGTCGGCCACCTTTTCCTTCAGCCGCTTGGTGCACACCACTTCAAGGCCGGAGACTTCCTCGCCGATCTTGAAGGGGTCGCAGTCGAAGGCGCCCACGATGTGGAAGCCCCGCAGCTTGAATTCCTTGTGGTTCAGCAGCGCGCGGCCAAGGTTGCCCACCCCGACGAGCACGGTGCGCCATTCGCGGTTCACCCCGAGAACGCTGGTGATGGATTCGATGAGGCTCTTGACGTAATACCCCACGCCACGCACGCCGAATTCGCCGAAGTAGGCGAGGTCCTTGCGGATTTGCGAGGCGTTGACGTTGCACGCCTTGGCCAGCGGTTCGGAGGATATGACGTCGGTCCCTTCGCGCAGCAGGTTTTCCAGCACCTGCACGTAGACGGCAAGGCGCTGGATGGTGGCGCGGGGAATGTGTTCGCTCTTGGGGGTCTGCATGGCTTGATTCGTCTCTCGTTTGGCGGATGTCGTACGGCGAGCCGCCATAATGCTGAAAAAGGAGGCCGTTTGCAACGGCCTCCTTCCGTACTGTCGAAACGAGGCTCGCGAACTAGCCCACGAAGGGGTTGGCGACGAGCAGGATCAGGTTGACGACGAGGGCGTAGATGGCGAGAGATTCGATGAAGGCCAGGCCCAGGATCAGGGTAACCATGATCTTGCCGCCCGCTTCGGGGTTGCGCGCGGTGCCTTCGCAGGCAGCCTTGAGGCCCATGCCCTGGCCGAGGCCGCAACCGGCGGCGGCGATGGCCATGCCGAGGGCGGCGGCGAGGCAGGTCAGGCCCAGCGCGCCGGCGTCCATCTTGCCATCGGCGGCGAAGGCAAGGGCGGCAAAGGACATCAGGGCCACGGTGTTCAGGGCGATCATCAGAAACTTGCGCATGACAAACTCCTCTTAGCGTATGGTTGTTTTGGTCGGTTGACCATTCCCTTCGAGATTAATGGGCGTGTTCGAACGCGCCCTTCAGGTAGATCATCGTCAGCATGAAGAAGATGAACGCCTGGAGAACCTTGGCGATCATGAACAGGAAGTAGACCGGGATGGTGCCCACGAGGGGGGCCATCAGGAAGAAGAGGACGAGAACGATTTCCTCGCCGCGGATGTTCCCGAACAGACGCAGCGTCAGCGAAAGCGGGCGCGCGGTGTGCGAGATGAGTTCCAGCGGCAGCATCAGCGGCGAAAGCCACCACATGGGACCCATGAAATGCTTGATGTAGCCCGGGCCCCAGCGTTTGACGCCCTGATAGTTGTAGTACAGGAACACGAAGACGGCCATGGCAGCGTTGGTATTCACGTTGGCCGTGGGCGCGTCGCAGCCGGGCACCAGGCCCAGCAGGTTCTGGAACAGGATGAACAGGAAGATGCCGCCGAGCAGCGGGAACACCTTGCGTCCATCCTCGCCGATGTTGGTCACGACGAAGTCTTCAAGACCTCCTATGACCACCTCGAAAACGTTCTGTATGCCGCCGGGCACCAGTTTCAGCCCGCCACGGACCAGAAGGCCCAGGCTGAACAGGACGGCCATGGCACACCACGTGTAGAAGACATGCTTGAACTCGACGGTCGCTCCACCGATGGTCACCTCGTCCACATGCAGCAGCGTGGACCAGAGTACCGGATGCGGCAATCCACCAGCCATTCCCTTACGCCTCCTTCACTTTTTGTCCTGCGCCCCTGGCTATTCCCCACGCGGCGATGCTGAGAACGCACGTGGACAGCCCCGCCAGCAGCGCGGAGACAGAGACCTTTAGCCATACGATCAGGCCGAAGAGGACCAGACCGGTAAGCAGCAGCCGACCGTAGAATCTGAACATGAGCCCGGCCGCCATGGCGCGCGTGTAGGGCATGAAGACGATGCCCTGCACGAACCTGGCCAAGGCGTAGAAATTGAAGGTCGATAGCGCGGCCCCCACGCCGAACCACAACCCCCAGTCCCAGAGAGGCGCGCACGCGACCCCGGCAAGCAACGACGCCCCCGAAACCAGGATCTGGCAGCGCAGCAGCAAGCGGATTTCCGCAGCGCGGAATCCCTTGTGCCACAGCCATTCATCCGTCTTTCGGGCCAAACTTTTCAGCATCTTCCTTGTCCTGGGCCTTGAGGAGCCTCCGCGAGTCAAGCCAGACGTTCTTGAACCCGGCGACGATGCCGAGAATCAGGAACACCCCGGTGAGCCACGGCTTCGTTCCCAACCAACGATCAAGATACCAGCCCATCGCAAGGCCCACCACCGTGGCCGACACCATGTGCAGGCCGATGACCCCGGCGGTGGAAATGGCGTCGAGGTATTTCTTGTCGTTGATTTTGAACCAATCTTTGAAGAACATAGGCACCGTCCCGTGGCTGCCGCGCCCGTTCCGGAGCGGGCGGCCGCATGGGGCACTTCGTGCAAACGTTCACAAGTCGGCACGTGTCTACCACAGCCGCCGGTGGGCGTCAACGCGCGGGGACGGAGTTCGTGAAAAAATTCCCCATCGAAGTGCCGGACATGTTTGCTGATTGCCTGAACAATTCAACAGCGGAAGGGCGGTGCCGCGAGGTTCGCGGGCACGCGGCCGCATCCGGAGGAATCATGCGCCACAAGGACAGGGAAGTGACCGATGCGGGTGAGATCTGGGCGGCCGTGGCCGCCAGCCCGTGGATGACCGTGGCGCTGTGCGACGGCGACGAGCCCTACGCGGTGCCGCTGTCGTTCGGGGTGGCGGACGGCGCCATCTATTTCCACTCCTCGCGCAAGGGGCACAAGGTGGAGTTGCTGCGGCGCGGCGGCACGGCCTGCTGTTCGTTCGTGCCGTACGCCGAGGTGGTGCGGCCGCCGGACGGCACGGGGTGCAGGTATTCCATGCGCTTCACGAGCGTGCTGGCCTGGGGGCGGCCCCAGGAACTGCACGACCCGGCCGACGTGGCCGTGGCGGTGCGCGCCCTGCTGAGCGCGGTTCGCGACCCGGATGCCCCGGTCAATGAGGCGGCGGTTGCGAAGACGGCCTTCTTCCGGCTGGTGCCGGAACGGATGACCGGTGCGCGTTACGAGAAGCCGGGCGCGTCCGGAGGATAGGGCGCGCCGGGCGAATCGGCGGCAGGGGGGCGCGTCGCGGCCGCCGGTCGGCGCGCCTTCCTGCCCGGCGACGAAGCCACGCGAAACCATTCAAGAAGGCTGGACTGTGCGGTTGTAACGCGATACCAATGCGCAACGCCGTATCGAACGTGCCGTCGTGCCGAACCGCCGGAACCGATTCTGGGGGATGCCATGCGCCTGACCGAGCCTGCCGTTGCGTGCCGCCATCTGCCTGCCGTCCTGCCCATCCTGCTGCCGGTCTTTCTGCTTCTGCTGTTGACCACCCCGGTCTTGACCACCCCGGCCCTGGCCGCCGGGGAACGCACCTACGTGGGCACCGACGCCTGCGCCCCCTGCCACGCCGACCAGCACGCCACCTTCCGCAAGTACGCCAAGAAGTCCAAGTCCGCCCACAGCGTGAAGGTCATGTCCTCCAAGCTGACCCGCGAGGAAGTGCAGGGCTGCTACGCCTGCCACACCACCGGCTACGGCAGGCCGGGCGGATTCGTCAGCTTCGAGGCCACCCCCCATCTGGCCGACGCGGGCTGCGAGGTCTGTCACGGCCCCGGCTCCGCCCACGTGGATTCGGGGGGCGACGTTGCGCTCATCGACAAGCCCACCATGGAGGGCTGCGTGGTCTGCCACAACGAGCAGCGGGTGCGCAGTTTCAATTTCAAGCCGCTGTTGCATGGGGGCGCGCACTAGGCGTCTCTATTCAGCGAATGAAAACGCCCGCCGCATGGTCAGCACCATGGGCGGGCGTTACTTTTTGGGGGGCTGGAGGGAGGGGGGCGGAACGGTTACCGCCGTCCCCGTTCCTGCGCGGCCCTACGCTTCCGCGCGGATCAGCAGGGCCACGCATTCCACGTGGGGCGAATGGGGGAACAGGTCCACGGGGCGCGCCTCTTGCAGCGCATACCCGCGCGCGGCGAACAGGGCCACGTCGCGGGCCAGGGTGGCCGGGTTGCACGAAACGTACACGATGCGCTCGGGCCGGTGGGCGGCCACGGCCTCCACCACGTCCTCGTGCAGGCCCGCGCGGGGCGGGTCCACCACCACGATGCGCGGGGATGCGCCCTCGCCCGGCCGTTCGCGGCGCAGGCTGGCGCGCACGTCGCCGGAAACGAAGGAACAGTTCAGGATGTTGTTGCGCGCGGCGTTGGCGCGGGCGTCGTTGACCGCCTCCGGCGTGATCTCGAAGCCGCGCACCGCTCCGGCCGTGCGGGCCAGGTGCAGGGCGATGGCCCCCACGCCGGAGTACAGATCCCACACCGTGTCGTCGGGACCGGCGGCGGCCATGCGGCGCGCTTCGTCGTACAGCAGGTTGGCGGCGGCGGTGTTGGTCTGGAAGAAGGAGTCCGGCCCCAGCAGCAGGTCGTTGCCGCCCAGGCGTTCGGTCAGCACGGCGTCGCCGTCCACGGCCAGCACCCGTTCGCCGTAGGCCACCTGTTCCGGGTCCAGGCGCAGCGAATGCACCACGCCGGTCACCTCGGGAAAGCGGGCGCGCAGCGCTTCGGCCAGGCGGGACACGGCCTGCGCCGCGCCGGGGTGTCGCCCGGTGATGCACTGGACCATGCACTGGCGTCCCTGACGGCCCGGCCCGGCGCCTCCCGTGGATTCGTTCCCGGACGGGGTTCCGGTTGCGGCCTCGCGGCCCAGTTCCGGCTCGCGCACCACCAGGAAGCGCCAGAAGCCGTCCTGCCTGCGGTCGTCCCAGCCGGGCAGGCCGCTTTCGCGGGCCAGGTCGCGCACGGCGGCCACGACGGCCACCGTGAGCGGGGTCTGCAGGTGGCATTCGGCGATGTCCACCACCGCGCGCGAGGCGCGGCGGCGCAGGCCCAGGCGCAACTGCCCGTCGCGGTCCTGGCTGAAGGCGAATTCCATCTTGTTGCGGAAGCCGCGCTGGGCGGGCGAGGCCAGGATGGGCAGCACGTTGGCGTCGCGCAGGCCGCCGATGCGCCCCAGCGCGTCGACCACGAAGCGTTCCTTCCAGCGCAACTGCTCGGCGTAGGGCAGATCCTGCCAGGCGCAGCCGCCGCAATCGCCGAAGTGGGCGCAGAACGGGGCGCACTGGATGGGCGAAGGTTCGAGCACGGCGTCCAGCGTGGCCTCGGCGAAGCGGCGCTTCACCGTGGTCAACTTCGCCCGGACGCGCTGGCCGGGCAGGCCGCCCGCCACGAACACGACGCGGCCCTCGTGGCGGCACACGGCGCGGCCGCCCGCGGCAAGGCCGTCCACGGTCAGTTCCAGAAGGTCGCCGGGGCGGAGGGTGGTATCGGACATGGTGTCTCCATGAATATGTTGTGGATGTGGGGGCCCGGCCATGTACAGCGGGACGGCGCGCGAGGCAAGTTTCCGCCCCTTGTGCGGGAATTCACGACACGCTTGACATTTGCCGGAAAAGCGGCAAGTAATCTGCGGACCTGGAGTGTTCACGTCAATCCCCGCCCGAAACGCCGTGGCGGCCGTCTTGCGCGGCCGCGTACCGCCGCCGGGCCGCACAAGGAGTCCGGACATGCTGAACGAGCTGATTCAGAATGCGATGCACTCGACCCCGCAGGGCTTCGTGGGCGTCAGCCTGATCGCTATCTACTTCTGTGTCATCGTGGCCGCCGCGTTCTACCGCATCGGCAAGGGCGACCACATGCATCATTAGGGGGGGCCGGGCGGCCTTGTCCGCCGGGCATCCTTCGCCGCCGCGCCGCTTCCCCTCGCCGGGGTGTTGCGGGGTTTCAGGCGCGCCGGTGCGCGCAACGCCAGTTTTCCGCAAGGGCCGTCCGTAGGGGCGGCCCTTGTCGTTTCCGCCGTTCGTTTCCGCCTTCCGGAGCCTGCCCGGCGGTGGCCCAATCCGGCCCAATCCGGCGGTCACGCCCGCAGGCGGTCCTCCATGATGTCCATCAGGTAGCGGCCGTAGTCGTTCTTCAGCATGGGGGCGGCCAGGGCGCGCAACGCGTCGTCGCCGATGTAGCCCTTGCGCCAGGCGATTTCCTCTATGCAGGCGATCTTCAGCCCCTGGCGGTCCTGCACGGCGCGCACGAACGAGGCGGCCTGGTGCAGCGATTCGAAGGTGCCGGTATCCAGCCAGGCCACCCCGCGTCCCAGGAATTCCACCGACAGGCTGCCCTCGCTCAGGTACAGGTTGTTCAGGTCGGTGATCTCCAGTTCGCCGCGCGCCGAGGGGGTGAGCCGCGCGGCCAGTTCCGGGGCGCGTCCGTCATAGAAATAGAGGCCGGTGACGGCAAAGCGCGACTTGGGCGCGGCGGGCTTTTCCTCGATGCTGACGACCTTGCACGCCGCGTCGAACTCCACCACGCCGTAGCGTTCCGGGTCGCGCACCTTGTAGCCGAACACGATGCCGCCGTGTTCCAGGGCGGAGCACTGCTCCAGCAGCGAGGACAGCCGGTCGCCGTAGAACAGGTTGTCGCCGAGGATCAGGCAGCTGGGTTCCCCGGCCAGGAAGTCGCGCGCCAGCAGGAAGGCCTGGGCCAGCCCTTCCGGGCGGGGCTGCTCTATGTAGGTGAACGAAAGGCCAAGCTGCGCGCCGTCGCCCAGCAGTTCGCGAAAGCGCGGCTGGTCCGCCGGGGTGGTGATGATGCAGATATCCCGGATGCCCGCCAGCATCAGCACCGACAGCGGGTAATAGATCATCGGCTTGTCGTACACGGGCATGAGCTGCTTGGAGACGCCCATGGTGATGGGATAGAGCCGCGTGCCGGACCCCCCGGCGAGGATGATGCCTTTCATGCCGACCTCTTCTGGTGACGTTGCCACGCGGGGCATGGCGGTGTGCATGGTAGCCGGGATGGTGCGGGAAGGGAAGGGGCGCGCGCGCCGGGGCGGACCACTCTGGAAAGGCTTGGGCGGGAGGGCAATAAAAAAGACGGCCTGCGCCGTCTGGTTGGCCCCGCGTGCGGGGCTTGCCGGTGTGCTCGCGTTTTTGGTGGTCCGGGGGGAACAGCCTTGGGGGAGGGCCTTGGTGCGGGGTTCCCCCCGGACGCGAGACGAGACACACTCGAGAAGTGATATACCTCCGGAACCATGGGGCGTCTGTTAGAAATTTCGCGGCGTGCGGGCAGGTGGGGCGGTGAGTGGTTGCTGCCAGGCAGCATCGTTGGAAAAAGCGGAAAATCCGGCAAGGGCGTGGTGCGCGGCCCGAATGCGGAAGGGGGGAATCCCGACCTTGCGGGACGGATGGGCGTGTGCTATCGACTTCGGCCCCGCATGCCGGGGGCTCGCGCGCCGGGTATGCACGCCCCGGGACGCGGCGCGCACGGCCGTCCGCGCGGATTTTTCCGAACGTTGCCGGGGTCCGGCGGCGCATGATGCCATTCCGGGGTTGACTTCCTGCCCCGAATGAGGATAAGTCAGCCCTCTCTCGTCATGGAGGTTACGAATGTACGCGATTATCGAAACGGGTGGCAAACAGTTCCGCGTCGAGGAAGGCGCCAAGATCTTCGTCGAGAAGCTCGAGGCCGAAGCCGGCAGCGAAATTGTCATCGATAAGGTTCTGATGCTGGGCGGCGGCGCGTTTTCCGTCGGCGCTCCCTATGTGGAAGGCGCGAAGGTCACCGCCGAGGTGGTCGAGCACGGTCGCGGCGAAAAGCTCATCGTGTTCAAGAAGTGGCGCCGCAACGACTCCCGCAAGAAGCAGGGCCACCGCCAGGATTTCACGGCCCTGAAGATCAAGGCCATCCAGGCCTAGCGCCAAGGAGAACACGTCATGGCACATAAGAAAGCAGGCGGCAGTTCCCGCAACGGTCGCGACAGCGCCGGACAACGCCGCGGCGTGAAGCGCTTCGGCGGCGAGCAGGTCCTGGCCGGCAACATCCTCGTCCGCCAACTGGGCACCCGCGTGCACCCCGGCGACAACGTGGGCATGGGCAGGGACTACACCCTGTTCGCCACCGTCGAGGGCACCGTGAAGTACGAAAAGTACACCCGCAAGAAGAAGGTCCAGACCCGCGTGCACGTGGTGCCCGCCCAGGCGTAGGCCCGGCCGCACATACACGTCCACGGCTTGCATTTCCGGGGCGGAAGTCGCGCAGCGTTCTTCCGCCCCTTTCGTGTTTGCCCCGCGCCCCGGCCTCGCCCCGGTTCCCTATGGTCCCGTGCGGCGCACGGGCATGCCCGATTCGCCGGGCGGGGCGGGCGGGGCGCGCCGGGACACCCCGGCGCCGCATCCAGCGCACATCCACAGCATTCAAGGCAGGCATCATCATGCGCTTCGTCGACGAAGCCACCATCACGGTTCGCGCGGGCAACGGCGGCAACGGCTGCGTCTCGTTCCGCCGCGAAAAGTTCGTGCCGCGCGGCGGCCCCGACGGGGGCGACGGTGGCGACGGCGGCAGCGTCATCCTGCGCGCCTCCTCCCGGCTGCTGTCGCTCTACGATTTCCGCCTGCAACGCACCTACGAGGCGCCGAACGGCCAAGGCGGCATGGGCAGCCAGTGCCACGGCCGCAAGGGCGACGACCTGACCGTGGAACTGCCCGTGGGCACCCAGATCTACGAGCTGACCGACGACGGCGAAACCCTGCTGGCCGACCTTTCCGATCCCGAAACGGTATTCGTGGTGGCCCAGGGCGGTCGCGGCGGCAAGGGCAACGAGCACTTCAAGTCGTCCACCAACCGCGCCCCGCGCTTCGCCCAGAAGGGCGAGGCGGGCCAGGAGCGCTCGCTGCGCCTGGAGCTGAAGATCCTGGCCGACGCGGGCCTGCTGGGCCTGCCCAACGCGGGCAAGTCCACGTTCATTTCCAAGGTGTCCGCGGCGCGGCCTAAGATCGCGGCCTATCCCTTCACCACGCTGACCCCGAACCTCGGCGTGATGATCGACGACGCCGACCCGGAACAGCGGCTGGTCATCGCAGACATTCCCGGCCTCATCGAGGGGGCGCACGCGGGGCAGGGCCTTGGCCACCGCTTCCTGAAGCACGTGGAGCGCACCCGGTTCCTGGTGCACATCCTGAGCGTGGAGGACGTGTCCCTCGAAAGTCCCGCCGGGTCCGACGGTCCTTGGAGCGGCTTCGACCTCATCAACGAGGAATTGGTGCGCTTCGACGCCGACCTTGGCGGGCGGGTGCAGTTGCAGGTGGTGAACAAGATCGACCTGCGCACCCCGGAAGAAGTGCAGGCCCTGCGTGAACGCGCCGCCGCCGACGGCCGCACGGTGTTCTTCATGTCCGCGCTTACCGGCGAAGGGCTGGAGGACGTGGTGGCCGAGATGTGGCGCATGCGCGATGCGCTGGACACCCACGAGGCTCTGGTGCGCCTGCGCGAGACCGAGGAATTCGACGAGGAAGAAAGCGACATCGAGGTGATCTGGGTGCGCGAATAGGCCCGGCGCGAGCCGGCCGCGCGCCCGCATCCCAACGGAGCGACGGCATGTCCGGACGAAACGAGGCGAAGCAGGATCAGGCGGATACGGCGGGCGACTGGCGCGCCGAGCGGCGCAGGTCGCTGACGGACGCGCGCTGCGTCGTGGTCAAGGTGGGCAGCGCCGTGCTGACCACCGGCGAAGGGCTGGACCTGGCCATGGTGGAATCGCTGGCGGCCCAGCTTTCCGCCTTGCAGGAAGGCGGGCGGCGCGTGGTGCTGGTGTCTTCCGGCGCGGTGGCGGCCGGGCGCGGCGTGCTGCGCAGCCGCTGCGAGATTTCGGGCATGCCCCACCGGCAGGCGGCGTCGGCCATCGGGCAGAGCCGCCTGATGCATTATTATGATGAAGCCTTTGCCCGGCGCGGCCGCATTTCGGCCCAGGTGCTGCTGACCCGCGACGACCTGAAGAGCCGCAACCGCTTCCTCAACGCCCGCAACACCTTTGCCGCGCTGCTCGACTGGGGGGCCATCCCCGTGGTCAACGAGAACGACACCGTGGCCGTGCACGACCTGAAGTTCGGCGACAACGACTGTCTGGCCAGCCTGTTGCTGAACATCGTGGAAGCCGACCTGTTCGTGAACCTGACCTCGGCGGGCGGCGTGTTTGTCGAAAACCCGCAGGACAACCCCGCCGCCTGCGTCATGGACTGCATCGACGACGTGCACGGGCTGGACCTTGACGGGCTGTGCGGCGGCAAGACCTCGGTGGGCACCGGCGGCATGTATTCCAAGCTGCTGTCCGCGCGGCGCGCCGCGCAGATCGGCGTGGCCACGCTCATCGTGCCCGGCCGCGAACCGGACGTGCTGACCCGCGCCTTCGCGGGCGAAGAGATCGGCACCTGGGTGCGCGCCGACGCCAGGACCGTCTCGCGCCGCAAGTACTGGCTGGCCTACCAGTCGGACCCGGCGGGCACCGTCACCGTGGACGAGGGCGCGGCCCGCGCCCTGCTGCAAGGCGGCAAAAGCCTGCTGCCCGGCGGGGTGTGCGCGGTGGAGGGGGGCTTCGGCTCCGGCGCGCTGGTGCGCGTGGCCGCGCAGGACGGCACGGTCATCGGGGTGGGGCTGTCCAACTACGCGGCGGCGGAACTGCGGCGCATCATGGGCCACAAGCGCCACGAGGTGGCGGCCATCCTGGGCGACGCGCACTATCCGGAAGTTATCCATAGGGACAACCTGCTGCTTGACGCCGTGGTCTAGCCGCGCGCAAGGCCGCGAGGATTTCACCGCACCGTTTCCCCAGACAGGATGGAACCCCGCATGACCGCACACGCTGCGCACGCCACGCCCCCCTGCATCCTGACCATCGCCGGATCCGACTCCGGCGGCGGCGCGGGCATCCAGGCCGACCTCAAGACCATGATCGCCCTCGGCGGCTTCGGCATGAGCGTCATCACCGCGCTCACGGCCCAGAACGGCCTTGGCGTCACCGGCATCCACGCCCCGGACGCGGAGTTCGTGGCGCTGCAACTGACCACCGTGCTGGACGGCTTTCCCGTGGCCGGGGCCAAGACGGGCATGCTGTTTTCCGCGCCCATCATCGAGGCCGTGGCCGACGTGCTGGACGCGCGCAAGAACTTTCCGCTGGTGGTGGACCCGGTGTCCGTGAGCCAGAGCGGCCACCGCCTGCTGCGCGAGGACGCCGTGGACGCCCTGGTGCGGCGCGTGCTGCCCCTGGCCGACCTGTTGACCCCCAACCGGCCCGAGGCGGAAATGCTGGCGGGCATGGACATCGCCACCGAAGGCGACGCCCGCGAGGCGGTGCGCCGCATCCTGTCCATGGGGCCCAAGGCGGTGCTGCTCAAGGGCGGGCACTTCGAGGGCAGCGGCGACCTGGTGGACTGGCTGGGCCTGCCCGGCGGGGATGGCGGCGAACCGGCCGTCATCGCCCTCGCCCAGCCCCGCGTGGACACCCCCAACAACCATGGCACCGGCTGCACCCTGTCCGCCGCCATCGCCACCTGCCTCGGCCTCGGCATGGAACTGATTCCGGCCGTGCAGTGCGCCCAGCGCTACCTGAACCTGTGCCTGCGCGAAAGCTACACGCCGGGCCGGGGCTTCGGCCCGCCCAACCATGCCGCGCCCCTGAGCCTGCGCGATTTCTAGGGGCTGTTTCTAAATTGTCCTTTCGCCCATTGGCTGCGTCAAACTTCGCCTGCCATATCGGTCGAATACGATAAGAGTATACTCCCTCATGGCAGGCTTGTTTTCCTTGCCAACGAACGAAAATCCTAATTTAGAAACAGCCCCTGGCGGATTGCCGTGCAGCTTTCGTCAGCGCACAGCGCCCCTCCCGCATCCTTTCTCCGTCCGCCGCCATCCCGTCCCCCCGGCTTGGAAATCTCATGGACCTGGGGTAGGCTCTGCCCGGTGCTTCCGGCACCCCGCACGGCCCGCAAGTCTTGTCCGGCATCTTCGCGTTTTTCGCGCCCGTTCCCGGCGCCACCCCGAACGCCACCACAGGACGACCATGACCCCGCCCCTGCCCACGTTCCACGCCCCCGCAGAGCGCTCGGCCGACGCCGACCTGCTGCGCCAGGCCGGTCTGTTCCGGGACCCCACCCTGGTCAGCCTGCTCGATTCGGTGACGGACATCGTGCTGATCCTGAACCGGCACCGCCAGATCGTTTTCGTCAACCGCAACCTGCTGGAACTGCTGTCCCTTGCCGACGGCGCCCACCTGCTGGGCCTGCGCCCCGGCGAACTGTTCCGTTGCGAGAACGCCTGCGACGGCCCCGGCGGCTGCGGCACGGCCGACGGCTGCCGCGAATGCGGCGCGGTAAAGGCGGTGCTGTGCGCCCTGGGCGACCAGCGCAGGGTGGAGGAATGCCGCATCACCCAGCGCAAGGGCGACGACGTGCTGGCCTACGACCTGAAGGTCTGCGCCACGCCGTTCACGCGGGACGGCGAGCGCTTCGTCATCTTCGCCATCAACGACATCAGCCATGAGAAGCGGCGGCGCGCGCTGGAGCGCATCTTCTTCCACGACATCCTGAACACGGCCGGGGGGCTGCGCAACCTGGCCCAGATGATCCTGGAAGAGGTGCCCCTGGACCTGCGCGGCGACACCATGCTCCTGCACCGCTTCTCCAACGCGCTGGTGGAAGAGATCATGACCCAGAAGCTGCTGCTGGCCGCCGAGACCGACGAGTTGCCCGTGGACCCGCAGCCGGTTGACGGGGGGGAACTGCTGCGCGACGTGGCCAACCTGTACGCGGGGCACGAGACGGCCCGGAACCGCGCCCTCAGCGTGCTGGCCTGCGCGGGCGACGCGGCCATGGTCACCGACCCCACGCTGCTCGGCCGGGTGCTGGGCAACATGGTCAAGAACGCGCTGGAGGCCACCCCCGAACAGGGCGAGGTGGTGCTCGGCTGCGACTGCGACGGGGCGTGCGTCACCTTCCGGGTGCGCAACCCCGGCTACATCCGGCCTGACGTGCAGCGCCAGATATTCCAGCGTTCCTTTTCCACCAAGGGGGCGGGGCGCGGCCTCGGCACCTACAGCATCCGCCTGCTGGCGCAGAACTACCTGAAGGGCCGGGTAGGCTTCGAGACCTCGCCCGCGGGCTGGACCGAATTCCGCGTCTGCCTGCCGCGCAACGCCTTCACCGGCGCGGCGGACGACGTGCCCGCCCCGGAGCCCGCGTGGGCGCGGGAACAGGGGCAGGCCCCCGGCGAAGGCCCGCTGTGGAAGGACAACGGCGAAGCGCACGGGCGTGACGCAACCGCATGGGGGAGCGATGACGCAGCCGCTGCGCGTACTGATCGCTGAGGACGACCCCGTCGGTGCGGCCCTGCTGAAGGGGCTGCTGGTCCGCGAGGGGCACGTGGTGCTCGGCCCCGCCGCCATGGGCGAGGACGCCGTGCGCCTGGCTCGCGACGAGCGGCCCGACGCCGTGCTCATGGACATCTGGCTGGCCGGGCGGATGAACGGCGTGGAGGCCACCCGCGCCGTCACCGCAGACTTCGACATCCCGGTCATTCTGGTCACCGGGGCCACGGAGGCCACGGACCGCGACCTCATGGATCAGGTGGCGGGCAGCGGGGCCCTCGGCTTCATGTCCAAGCCGGTCACCGGCGACGCCCTGCGCATGAACCTGCGCATCGTGCGCCGCCACACCCGCCTGCTGGCCCGCCTGCGCGACAGCGAGCAGCGCTACCGGTCCATCTTCGACAACGCCGTGGTGGGCATCTACATGGCCGACCCGGAAGGGCGCTATCTGGTGTCCAACCGGGCCTTCGCCGCAATGCTGGGCTGGTCCGGGCCGGGCGAACTGGTGTCCGGCGTGCGTTCCATGGACGAGCAGGTCTACGAGGCTCCGGGGCGGCGGCAGGAATTGCTGGCCCGCCTGCGCGCCGAAGGCACGGTGACGGGCTTCGTCTCGCAGGTGTACGGCCGCGACGGCGACCTGCTGTGGGTGTCCGAGCACTGCACCGCCGTGCACGACTGGGCCGGGGAACTGCTGCACTACGAGGGCATCGTGGTCAACGTCACCGCCCGCATCGAGGCGGAGCAGCGCTGGCGCACCACCCTCGGCATCCTGCGCAACACCATCGACGCCATGCCCGACCATGTGGTGCTGCTGGACCTGGACCGCAACGTGATCATGGCCAACGCCTCGTGGGTGCGCCACGTGTGCGGGCCGGGGGAAGCAGGGGCGGCGTCCGGCGCCACGGACCTGCCGGGAACGGCGGATGCCGCACCGGGCGCGGTCGTGGTGCGCTGCCCCGACTGCGTGGCCGAGGACGGCGGGCCCACGCCCCTGGACCGCTTCCTGCGCGAGGGCGGGCACCAGTCCGGCCCCGTGCGCCTGCTGCCCGGCGGCGAGGCGTGCACGTGCAGCGTCTCTCCCTATCGCGCGCCGGACGGCACGGTCATCGGCGCCGTGCTGGTGCTGCACCGCGACGGTGAAGGAGGCTTCGCCGGTTCCGGCCGCCTTGCCGCGCGGGCGGGCATGGCGGATCGCCAGGGGGCATGATGCGCAAGCATCAGTTCGCCAAGGTGGATTGCAACTGCACCCGCCGGGCCACCCACCTCAAGTGCATCCATTGCGGGGTGATGGAATACCGCAGCCTGGACGAGGCGCGCCGCATGTCCCAGGGCCAGGCCGAATGCCCGCATCCGGACGCGCCGCAGGTGCCGCCGCAGGAACGGTTCCGGGCCATGATGGGCGGTACCCTGGACTGCCTGGCCCCGGACTACGACACCCATTTCAAGGCCGACTGATCCGTATCGGGCCGGACTGGACCGGACTGGACCGGACTGGGCCGTATCGGGCCGAGCCGTTCTCCCCGCCCCGGTGGCCTCTGCCCGCCCGCCGGAACATCATCTCCAGACGCCTCCCGCTCTTTACGGATGCCTTGGCGCATTCCCGTCCCGCATGCCGGGCATGTCCCGGCGAGACCGTGCATGGCGCGGCTCCGTCCCGGCGGCGGCCGGCGGCGCGGCGCCACGGCGTGCGCCGCCGCACGGACTATAATGCTGGCTCATGCCATGGACGCGGCGGCTGCATGATGCCGGACTTGCGGTCATGGTGCGGAAGGCTTGCGATTCCTTGGGGGGCAACACCTTGGCCGGGATCGATAGGTCCGGAGCGATAGTTCTTATGGCTCTAGACCATCAGGTCTTTGTTTTTTGCTACCAGCCGTTTCATTTCGGCAATGAGTTGGGGCAGGGGCTTGTTGTAGCGCCATTCACATTCTTTGAGGTGTAATTCGAAGTTCCTCTTCACC